>JAJRRS010000099.1 GCA_024279275.1 Planctomycetota bacterium
GACAGCGTGCCGCCGGCGGAGATATCCAGTGTGCCGGTGCCGGTGTCGCCGACCGAGACCTGCTGTGCGGTCTCACCGAGCATGGTGACGTTGACCGTCCCGGTATCGATCGTGACAAAATCCCCGGGAACCGGTTCGGTGCCGTTGGTCAGCCAACTGGCGTCGGTGTCCCAGTTGCCGGTGCTGCCGTCCCAGGTGAGCAGCGCCCCCACCCCCGGGGCCGGGCAGGCGAGAGACAACGCGAACAAGACACAACCGGTACGGCCAAGCCGTTGAGAAATTAATTTCATAATGTATAGATCCGCCCTCGCTTGAACCCGTCGAGCAGGCTTTAGACATAGATGCACCCCGGGTTGTCCGACTCCCCAAAAGCCAAACGACGATCCCGCCCAGGTCAGTCCCAGTATAAAAAACTGGACCAGATATTGCTAGAACAATTGGCAGATTGGTTGAAAAAGCGTATTACAGTGCCGCAGACCGGGTGATCCGGCGTGAACGTATCGCCAGCGTGCCCAAGATAGCTAAAATCCCTAGTGAGCCAGGCTCGATATGTTGTCAGTTTATGGGAAAAGCATCCGGGCCTAAGCTGCGTCAAGACCCGGTTTGGGGAAGGCTGAGGCGGGGATAAAATGAGCGCAAAAAAAGGTCTCGACCGGGGAGGCATACCGGTACGAGACCCGATCCAGGGCTTGGATATAGTCGGCCGGGTGCGGGTACAAGACGCTTGGGCCGAGTCGCCTGCGTGCTGGTCGCGGTTTCCCGCTGCCGCCCGCATCGGCAACACAGGAAGTAACCCATTCAATCAGACGGCGGTCCAGTGGCACGGGGCAAAAAAAGCTGGATAGCTCTGAGGCGGTGGGGTTGTTCTGGCTGGGTAACAGTTCGTGGGGGTGTCGAGCGGGATATGGGGTGTTCAGGGTCGATTAACCGCTGACAGGTCTTGGGAGGCTTTCGAGAAACCTGCCATGCCCCGGAGACCCCACCGAAGCACCGGGGCGGTGCATCAGTGGGCTTTGGGGGGAAGAGGTGAGGCTGGTGTCAGAGATGGGGGTAGCGTTGGGGGAGGTGGCTGGGCGTTGATATACTCCCCCGGATGAACAATCAGCCAAAAATCGGTCTGTTCCCAGGGACGTTCGATCCGATCACCAATGGGCATCTGGATGTTATCCGTCGGGGGCAGCATCTGTTTGACCGGCTGATCGTGGCGATCGGGCATAACCCGGCGAAGGGGGAGTTGTTCAGCGTGGAAGAGCGGTTGGCCATGATCGAGGCATTGGTCCGCGAGCAGTGCGATGAACACGTGGAGGTTCGCTGCTACGACGGGTTGACGGTGGACTTTGCCCGGGAGGTGGGTGCGACGGCGGTGCTGCGTGGGCTACGAAACGTGACGGACCTGAACTTCGAGTTCCAGTTGGCGTTGACGAACCGGGCGATCGCTGACATCGAGACGGTGTTTATGATGACCGGGGATGCGTATGCGTTTGCCAGCTCGACACTGATCAAGCAGATCGCTGCGGGGGGCGATATTGATCGGCTGCACCGGATGCTGCCGAAGCTGGTGATCGAGAAGATGAAGCAGAAGAAGCGGGAGAATGGGGGGAAGCTGCCGTGGCTTCAGGTGGATCATTTTAAGGAGTAGGGTCTGGGGTATGGGGTCTAGGGCCTGGGGAGCGGGGAGCTGGGGGCGGGGATTGTGAATTGTTTGCAACAGGACTCATCTGCCTTTAGCTAATGGCTAAGGGCTAACAGCTAAAGGCTTCGCTTTCAATGGACTATCGGATTCTCAGTATTGGCGCGTTGAGTGTGCATGAGTTGTGGGACAAGCAGGCGGATGCGCGGACGCCGCATGCGACGACGACGCTGGTGCGCAGTGGGGGGAAAGTGATTGTGGTTGATCCGGGTCTGCCGGGGCAGGTGATCGCGGCGCGGTTGGCGGAGCGTTGCGGGTTGGGGGTTGAGGATGTGACGGATGTTTTTTTGACGTGCTTTCGGCCTGCACATCGCTGGGGTCTCACGGCATTCCCCAAGGCCCGTTGGCTGATTGCTGAGGGCGAGCGGGAGCAGGTCGGGGCGGCGCTGATCGAGAAACTGGGGCAGGAGGAGGATGACGAGATACGCAAGCTGATCGAGCAGGATGTGGCGGTATTGAAGAAGTGCGAAGCGGCGCCGGACAAGTTGGCGGAGCAGGTGGATCTTTTTCCGCTGCCGGGGTACACGCCGGGGGGTGCGGGGTTGCTACTGAGTCATATTAATTCGACGACGCTGATCGCGGGTGACATAGTGGCGACGGCGGAGCATCTGGAGCAGGGGCGGGTGTTGCGGGGGGCGTATGATGTGAATCAGGCGCAGGAGAGTTTCATGGAGGCGGTGGAGATCGCGGACGTGATTGTGCCGGGGCATGATAATCTGTTGTTGAATCCGACGAAGCGGCGGTTTTGATTTGTGAAATATGATGTCCGCGAGATGCGCTGCGATACCCCACCGAAGCACCGGGGCGGTGCATCAGTGGGCTTTGGGTGGGGTTTATGATTTGTGAATTATGATTGATGATGTGGGAGCGTGGGGATCATCACGTCATGGAAGCTGATTGATAACCGTAATCTGATGCAAGCAACTGCTCCTGAAACTTTGATTGAAACGCTCCAGGCGATGGTGCGTATTGACAGCGTGAATGGTGCGCTGACGGGGCGGTTGTGCGCGGAGGCGAAGTTGTGTGATTGGCTTGAAGGGACAGCGGCGGGTTGGGGGCTGAGTACGCGACGCTTGCCGGTGAAGGGTCGGGCGGACCAGTTGTTGGTGACGCATGAAGTCGGTGCGGGTTTGCCTTGGCTGTTGTTTGATAGTCATATGGATACGGTGGCGGTTGAGGGGATGACGGTTGAGGCGTTTGGTGGGGAGTTGCGAGATGGGCGGGTGTATGGGCGAGGTGCGTGCGACACCAAGGGGACGGGGGCGGCGATGTTGTGGGCGATGAAGATGTACGCGGAGGCTGGGGGGGGCCGGGGGGATTCGGGGAGGCCGGGGAGCGTGAACAATGTGGCGCTATTGTTTTCGGTGGATGAAGAGGTGGGGATGTTGGGGGTTGCGTCTTTTTTAGAGCATGATTATCCGTCGTTGGGTTTTGAGCCTTTTGGTGTGATTGTGGGTGAGCCGACGGAACTGCATCCGGTGGTGGCGCATCATGGGTTGATTAGGTGGAAGGTGACGACGCACGGTTTGGCGGCGCACTCGTCGGTGCCGCATGAGGGGCGGAGCGCGATCAGCATGATGGTGAAGCTGATCCAAGCTATCGAGACACACTACATCCCGAACCTGACGGCGGAACACGAACTCACAGGGCGGGCGGCGTGCAGCATCAATGTGATCCGTGGCGGCAGTGCGACAAACATCATCCCCGATATGTGTGTGATTGATGTAGATCGACGGGTCGCCCCCGCCCCCGGAGAAGCCCCCGGAGAAACCCCCGGAGAGGATTTTACATCGGTGCTGTCGGCGTTTACCCAGGTGCTTGAAGCGGTCAAGGAACAAGACCCATCGTTGGAATACACGGTCGAGGTGGTGACGACGCACGCCCCACTGCTGCCGGAGGGTGGCGAGGGGTTGCTGGCGACGATCAAGGGGGTGCTGAAGGAACAGGGGTTGCCACAGTTGTCACTGGGTGCGCCGTTTGCAACGCATGCGAGTTATTACTGTCGGGCGGGGTTGGCGACGGTGGTGCTTGGGCCGGGCGAGATGCATAAGGCCCATACGAAAGATGAATACATCAGCGTTGAACAGTTGGAACGCGGGGTGGGGGTTTATCTGGGGTTGATGCGGGCGGGGTTGGGGTGATGTGGGTTTGTAGGTCATACGAAGAAGTGGGGGCGGGGGATTTAGCCACGAAAAGGCACAAAAGACACAAAAGAAAAGCGCGTGTGTAACTCCCCTACACGGCAAGCCATTAAATAAAGCCTCATAGATACATCTGCATTCTTTGTGCATTCTGTGCCTTTTTGTGGCTATTGCGATCTGATCGGTTGGTTTGAGTTTGCTACAATGCCCGGCTCAACGAAACGCTTTACAGGACCGCTATGATGACCATGCAACTTAATAAGTTTTCCAGCCGAGTGACCCAGCCTAAGAGCCAAGGCGCGAGCCAGGCGATGCTGTATGGGACGGGGATGACCGAGGCGGACATGGACAAGGCCCAGATCGGGATTGGCAGTGTGTGGTACGAGGGGAATACCTGCAACATGCACCTGATGGACCTGGCGGCGAAGGTGAAAGAGGGTGTGGTTGCGGCGGGCATGGTGGGGATGCGGTTCAACACGATCGGTGTGAGCGATGGTATCTCGATGGGCACGGATGGGATGAGCTATTCGTTGCAGTCGCGCGACCTGATCGCTGACTCGATCGAGACGATCATGAGTGCGCAGTGGTATGACGGGTTGGTGGCGTTGCCTGGGTGTGACAAGAACATGCCGGGGTGTTTGATTGCGATGGGTCGGCTGAATCGGCCGGCGTTGATGGTTTATGGGGGGACGATTAAGCCGGGGTGTACGGTGTTTGATGGGAAGGAGGAGCCGAGGGATGTGGTGTCGGCGTTTCAATCTTATGGGGAACACCTGGCGGGGAAGATCACAGAGGACCAGCGTAAGGCGATCATCCGCGAGAGCTGCCCGGGTGCGGGTGCTTGTGGTGGGATGTATACGGCGAACACGATGGCCAGTGCGATCGAGGCGATGGGGATGAGTTTGCCGTTTAGCTCGTCGATCCCCGCGGTGGACCCGAAGAAGAACGAAGAGTGTGTTGCGGCGGGTCATGCGGTGCGGAAGTTGTTGGAGTTGGACCTAAAGCCGCGGGACATCATGACACGGGCTGCGTTTGAGAACGCGATGGTGGTCACGATTGTGACCGGGGGATCGACCAATGCGGTGTTGCACTTGGTGGCGATGGCGCGGGCGGTGGATGTGGCATTGACGATTGATGACTTCCAGAAGGTGAGTGATCGTACGCCGATGCTGGCGGACTTTAAGCCGTCGGGCAGGTATGTGATGGAGGACTTGAACAACGTCGGGGGTACGCCTGGGGTGATGAAGATGTTGTTGGCTGAGGGGATGATTGACGGGTCGTGCATGACGGTGACGGGGAAGACTATTGCGGAGAACCTTGCTGATGTGCCGGGGCTTACCGATGGGCAGAAGGTGATTCTGCCTTTGAACGCTCCGATTAAGGCGTCGGGGCATATTCAGATTTTGCGTGGGAACCTTGCGCCGGATGGCGCGGTAGCGAAGATCACGGGTAAGGAGGGGCTGGCGTTCACTGGGCCGGCGCGGGTTTATGATTGTGAAGAGGACATGCTTGCGGGTTTGGAGGATGGGAAGATCGGCAAGGGGGATGTGATTGTGATTCGTTATGAAGGGCCGACCGGTGGGCCGGGGATGCCGGAGATGCTTACGCCGACCAGCGCGATTATGGGGGCGGGACTCGGCAAGGATGTGGCGTTGATGACGGATGGCCGATTCTCCGGCGGGTCACACGGTTTTATCATTGGACACGTCTGCCCGGAGGCGCAGGAGGGCGGGCCGATTGGGTTGGTGAAAGATGGGGACACGATTCATATCGATGCGGAAAGCAACGTGATCGAGATGAAGGTGAGCGATGAAGAACTTGCGAAGCGTCGTGCGGCGTGGACGAAGCCTGCGTATAAGGCGAGTCGTGGGACGTTATGGAAATATATTAAGAATGTGAAGTCGGCGAGCGAGGGGTGTGTGACGGACGAGTAGATGGTGGCGCGGTGGCGAAGAACGTCGCGTGGCCGCGACGGCTAAACGGGGAGGGATTAGGTGTGTCACATATCGCAACGTACCGCAGTGTAGGCAGACCCAGCGGTTTAGCCGTTTATGGCTGAGATATCGAAGATAGAAGTGACGGCGGCCAGCCCTTTTAATATAAATTGCACGCCGATGGCGACGATGAACAGGCCCAGGACCCGGGTGGCGATTTGTAGGCCGTTGTGTCCTAAGAGGCGTGCGATCGAGTTGGAGAGGGCGAGTATGACGCCGGTCAATGCGCTGACGAGCAGAAGCGTCGCGGCCAGGCCCAGGAGGGTATCCCAATGGCCTTGTGCTTTGGCGGCGTAGAGTACGACGGTGCTGAGTGAGCCTGGGCCGACGAACAGTGGGAAGGCGATGGGGACGATCACGTCTTTGAGTCCGGCTTCTGCTTCCTGGAAGTCGGAGACCAAGCCGCCCTTCGTGTCGCCGGCGGAGAGTTTTTTGCCGAGGCCGTGGGCTTTGCCGGCGGTCATCCCAAGGCCCATAAGTAGCAGGACGATGCCGCCTGCGATTTGGAATGCGGGGAGCGAGATGCCGAAGAACGAAAGGATCGCCTGGCCGGTGAACAGGAACACGACCAGTGCCAGGCAGATGACCGCTGAGATCAGCACCGACATCGCGACCCTGACACCCGGGCGTAGGGGGGCGGTGATGTCGATAAAGATCGGGAGGTTCCCGATGGGGTTCAGCACCGAGAAGACCGCGATGAAAAAGCCGCAGAGCAGGTTGATGTCCATAGCGGGCGCGTCCTTACATGGGCATACACCTTAACGGCTACCCAGAGTGCGGGACAATCACTGATACCCCCCTACCACGCAGGGCAAACGCATATGGTACTTGTGGGTGGTCCACTCTCGGGTTGACGAATGTAGTAGCCCCGCTGACGGTGCCCAATCACGATCGGATGTTTGGGTGAACAACGATCACAGCGGTCAAAAAGCCATATGCGTTTGCCCTGCCCTACCACGGCATCCCCAAACACCGGCCTTGACATGCACGCCCCGGGGTCCGACACTACATAGGTTCACAAGGAGGTGAGCCTTGACGACTATGGTTGATGGATCAACCCTGACTACTTCCCGGCCTGTTGCGGATGTGCCAAAGCCCACGGTGGTTACGGCGGATCGAAGACAAGTGGCTGGCCCCCCTACTACTACAAGCAAGCCTCAGGCGGTGAATCTAAGCCGGACGCAGATTCTTCATGCGACGGCGATCTGTCTGGCGGAGTGTGGGTATGACGGGACAACGATCAGGCGGATCGCAAGGGAGCTTGGGTGCGCGGTGGGATCGATCTACCGGTACTTCGATGACAAGCGTTCGCTATTGGATGCGGTGACGCAGGCGCGGTTTGAGCCGGTGGCGCAGGTGGCTGAGGTGTCGGCTGAACGGTCTGCTTCGTTGTACGCGCATGTGGCGGCGGACGAGCCGCAGCAGTATCGGCTGATGTTCTGGCTGGCGAGTGTGGGGGATCATCACGAGGTGCCTGGTGTGCCGGCGGTGATTCAGCGGATCATCGAGGCGTGGGCGTTGCAGATGGGCGACCGTCGCAAGGCGGAGCGGTTCTGGTCGCAGTTGCATGGGCGGATCATGCTTGGTGAGGTCGGGCCTAATGCGGCAACGCCTACCCGCTAGACTGTGTCCATGTCCAGCGACACGATAAACATCTCATGCCCGGCGAAGATTAATCTGGCGCTATCGGTGGGCGCGGCGCGGGCTGAAGATGGGATGCATCCGATTTGTAGCTGGATGGTGGCGGTGGGAGCCTGCGATCAAGTGGTTCTCTCGCGATCCAGCGATGGGCATAGCTCGTTCGACATCGGTTGGGATAGTCATTCTCCGCTGCAGCAGACCGTAGACTGGTCGTTGTCTTCTGATCTGGCGTTTCGGGCGCACGCTTTGATGGAAGAGCATGTTGGTTATGCTTTGCCGATCAATGCGAAAGTCTCCAAAGCGCTACCTGCGGGGGCGGGACTCGGTGGCGGTTCCAGCGATGCCGCCGGGATGCTAAAGGGGTTGAATGATTTGTTCGCATTGAAGATTGATGAGCAGGCATTGATCCAACTGGGTCTTCGGCTTGGAAGCGATGTCGGGTTTATGGTCTGGACGATGCTGGGCAGAGGCCCGGCGATCGTTTCGGGCACGGGCAACCGGATCGAACAGGCGCCGGGTGGTGAGAAGATGATAAACATGGTGCTGATTTTTCCGCCGGTACAGTGTGCGACCCGTGAGGTTTACCGGGTGTTTGACCGAATCACAGATAGGCCGTGCATCGACGAAGAGCGTGTCCGATCACTGGCGGGTGTGTGGCCTGTAGCGGGAGATGCGTTGTTTAACGATCTCGCCGAAGCCGCGTTTGTGGTCCAACCGAAGCTGCGCGAGGTGCGTGAGCAGGTGCGGGATGTTACCGGGATGAACGTGTATCTGTCGGGATCGGGATCGGCGATGTTTGTCGTCGTGCAAGAGTCGGGGGCGAAGTATCATGAGGTGGCGGAGCATATCACGCGGAGAACGGGGTTCGCCGCGATTGGCGCGTGTTCTATGCAGGTGGTGGCGTAGTACTGGCCGCAAGCGGCCAGGCTAAACAGTGGTGATCGGGCGGGCGGATTTAAGGTGATTTATCGTCTTGGAGTCTCGACTCGATGCGTTTGCGTTCGGTTTGGGGGAGTTGGACATCGGGGTCTAAATAATATTGGTCGCTGATTTCTAACGCTCGGCGGTAGGCTTTTTGTGCTGAATCGAATTGGCCTAGTTGCCAGAGTATGTCGGCGAGGCGGACGTGGTCGCTGAGGTTATTGGGGCTTAGGTGGGTTGCCTTTGTGTAGGCGGTTTGGGCTAAGCGAAGCCAGTGGCGGTCGTTGGTGATGTAGAACGCGCCGAGGGTCAGGGTTCCACGTCGTCTTGCGGCGCTTAGGCCGGTGAGGCCGGCGTGTTCGGCTTGATCGAGGACGGTCATGGCCTGGTCGAGGAATTGGGCTGCGTCGTCGGGGCGGTTGTTGTTATTCAAGGCGACGGCGATCTCTTCACGGAGCCTGACGCGCCAGCGTGTGGTGGTTGGGTCGTTGGCGATGATGGCGGCGGCCTGGTCGAGTTCGGCGAGCGCGGCGGGCGGGCCTGAGATACGCAGGAGGTTGGCGGCGTTGGCGAGGTGTGACTGGTGCCGTGTCATCGGCTGGGCGTAGGTGAACATCAGCGTGATCGACAACAGGAACAGACACACGGCGGGGAGGTAGCGGATCTGGGTGCGTTGTTCTGTTTGTGGCGTAGGGGTTTCAAGGGGTCTTGCTGAGGCGGTGCCGAGTACGACCCACACGAACGCGGCGGCGGAGGCCCAGAAGAAGGTCATTTCGATCTGGGCGTGCAGCAGTAAGAGGCAGGCGGCGAGCGTCAGGGCGACGTTGACCCATGCGCGTGCGACGAACCAGACGGGGTAGATGATGTAGGTGGCGATGAGTGCGAAGCCGAGCGTGCCGATGAGCCAGAGGATGGCTGTTTCGGCGTAGAGGCCGGGGAGTTGGATGTAGTACTGTGTGCCGAAGACGATGACGGCGAGTAGTGCGAAGAGCTTGATGGGTTTATTTGATGGGGAAGGTTCGGGGGGTGATCCGGGGGGGGCACGGTCTGGGTTCGATGGGCGGGCGAGGTCGTTTGCTACAACGGTGCCGGCGTTGAAGAGCCAGGTTAGAAGTAGCAGGCACCATGCGAGTCCGCCGAGGCCGAGCATGGCGGTGTAGTCGATGAAGACGTTGTGTGTGCTGGAGACGACCTCGGGGCTGATGGGGTTGCGGACGGCTTCGTAGCGGTCCTTGAAGTTGCCCGGGCCGATGCCTTTGAGGATGGCGGCGGGGTCGTCGATGAGGAGTTGGGCTGCGCCTTGTGCGTAGTGGAAGCGGAAGAGGAGGCTGCGTTCGCCGGTGTGGTCATGGGGTGGGCCGAGTGAACCGCGGATGAGGACGGCGGCGCTGCCGGTTAATACGAAGAGGATGCACAAGGCGGGGAGCATTCGGCGGAGGGGTGGCTTGAAACGTATTAGAAGAATGACAACGATTGCTAACACGCCGGTGGCGATTAATGCGAGCATCGCGCCTTTGGATTGTGTCAGCAGCAGCGCCCAGGCCGCCATCAGTGTTAATACAGCCAGCGCGGTCGTGCGGAACCAGCCGTGCCTTTGCCAGCCGCTTAATGTGAAGCCGATCACGCTCAGGAGGGTGATCGCGGCGGTGATGGAACCCAGGACATTGGACATGCCGACGGCGCCGATGACGTCGTTGCCTTTTAGGCGGGTGAGGTATTTGGCGTGTTCGGCAGAGCCGACGGTCAGGCCACGAGCCTGGATGCTTTGTTGCTCGTTGTCCATGAAAGACTGGACGGTTGCGGGGTGTTCGACGTAGACGTACCAGGCGCCCTGGATGAATAGCGGGAGGGCCAGGGCGATCAGGGCTGTCACGATCAGGCGTTTGGCGCGGGGGAATTGCGCGAGGTGTGCGGCGGCGAGTCCCAAGGAAGCGGCGGCGATCCAAGCCCCGGCGTACAGTCGGTTGGTGAAGTGGTTGGGCATCTGGATGAGGCATGGGACGATGCCGACGGCGATCAGGATGAACGAAACCCAACGGATTTTGCCGCGGGCTGCGGCGGTGACGGCTAAGGCGATCGCGGCGAGTGCTATTGAGGCGACGGCCAGCCAGGCCAGGCCGGTGGGGCCGAGGCTGATGGTTTGCAGAGTGGCGGCGGTGCGTGGGTCGGACTCGAAGTACAAGGTTTGAGTGAACACGACGACCAGCGGCAGAAGCACGGGGATGAGCAGGCCTATCGTAGCGAGGTCGATCAGCCCGCCCCGGATGTTCCCCCGGATATTTCCCCGGATATTTCCCCGGATGCTTTCATTGGGGGTAGCGGTGTTTGAGTTGTGTTCTCTCGAACGCTTGGGCATCGGTGCATCTTACCTGAGCGAGGATGGGTGAGCGCGATGTTTGATCTTGAAACGTATGCCATCCACCCCCTTACTGATAATCTGGAAGCAAAGAGATCAAATATAACTTAAATATATTCTCATATTTAAGTTATATTTGATCTTACTGTTAAGGAGCAGTGGGTGGTGTGTATGTGGAGTTGGTGTGTTGGCGGTTGGTGTGTTGGTGTGTTGGTGTGTTGTGTGGGGGAGTGGTGGGGTGGCGTGACTCACGAACTACGAACGTGGGCTTGGTTGGTGTGTGGGTATGCTGGGGTGCGTTCTGGTGCGTGTGGTGTGCGCATAAAATCCCCCCTCGGGTGGTGGGGTTCCCGAGGGGGAGGAGGGAGAAGGAAGAGTCGTGGCCGGCCTCGCCTTGAGGCGACTCGCGTCATGCGGCGGCCGGGATCAGTCCGTTATCGTCTTCATCAAACGGGTTGAGTTTAGACGAGCCACAGGTACTACTTCCTTCCTGGTACGGGTAAATTAGCTGCAGCCCATGGAGGCTCCACAGTTCAGGCACTTGTAGCATGTGCCGTTTCTTACGGTGATGGTTCCGCAGGCGTCGCAGGCGGGCGCATCTGACTGTATCTGACTCATCGCACTGACCAGGGCGGAACGCTGGACCTCGGTCAAGGTCTGTGCCACGGCGGAGGTGACGCCGGCAACGGGGACGGTCGCGACCGGGGGGGCGGGCTGGATGGCGGGTTGAATAACGGGTTGGACGACGGGTTGAATGCCTGACTGGATAACGGGTTGGAGGGTGTGGCCGTGGCCGTTGCCATTACCCTGGCCGTTGCCGGGCGTGATAGCCTCGGCGGGGGCGGGGGCGGGCTGCTTGACTTCGGGCTGGGGCTTGCTGCGGGCGGGAGCGTTGGCGGCGCGGTAGCCGGGGATGAATTCCATGCCAAGCCAGCGGAAGATGTAATCGACCAGGCTCTTGGCGAAGGGGATCTCGGGGTTGTGTGTGATGCCGGCCGGCTCGAAGCGTTGGTGTGTGAACTTATTGACCAGCGACTCGATCGGGACGCCGTATTGCAGGGCGACACTGATCGCGGTGCCCAGTGAGTCCATGAGGCCGCCGATGGTTGAGCCTTCCTTGGCCATGGTGATGAACAGTTCGCCTGGGTTGCCTTCCACATAGAGGCCGACGGTGAGGTAGCCCTCGTGGCCGGCGACGTTGAACTTGTGGGTCTTGCCCATGCGTGTGTCGGGGAGGCGTCGGCGCAGCGGGCGTTCGACGATGCGTTCGATGATTTTTTCGACCGGTGCGCGGTCGGCGATAACAGCTTCGGCCAGTTCGGCGACCTCGGCGGAGACCTCTTGCTTGGCGGCTTCGATGGCTTCTTCATCTTCGATGCCGTCGTCGGTGTCGGCGGTGGTATTCAGAACCTGGCATAGCTTGCAGCCGTCGCGGTAGAGGGCGTTGGCTTTGAGACCCAGTTCCCAACTCTTGCGGTAGGCGTCTTTGATGTCCTGGATGTTGGCGCTGTTGGGGAGGTTGATGGTTTTGCTGATCGCGCCGGAGATGAAGGGCTGTGCGGCGGCCATCATGTTGATGTGGCCGTTGGCGGCGATGAGCCGTTCGCCGGTGGGGCCGCAGGTGCTGGCACAATCGAAGACGGGCAGGTGCTCGTCCTTAAGATGCGGTGCGCCTTCGACGGTTTGTGTGCCACAGATGGCGACGTTCAGGGCGTTGACCTGTTGCTTGTTCAGGCCCAATGCGGTGAGCAGGTCGAAGCCAGGCTCTTCTGTTTTCTCGGTTAGGCCGAGGCGTTCGATGGCCTTTTCGCCGAGGGTCCAGGCGTTGAATGCGTGGGACAACTCGAAGACGGTGGGAAGAGCGTCGATGATATTCTTGATGTCTGCGTCGATCAGGCCAAGCTCTTTGAGGGATCGGCCGAAGGTTTTTTCGCCGCGGTGTTGTTTCCCATCGGTGTCGGGCATGGTGACGTCCAGATGCAGGGCACCCATGACGTAGATCATGATGTCGCGGACCTGCTGCTTCTCGTAACCCAGAGATTCAAGCGCGGGCTTGAGTGATTGGTTGGCGATCTTGAAGTAGCCGCCGCCGGCGAGCTTCTTGAACTTGACCAGTGCGAAGTCAGGCTCGACGCCGGTGGTGTCGCAGTCCATCAGCAGGCCGATGGTTCCTGTGGGCGCGATGACGGTGGTTTGTGCGTTTCTGAATCCGTGCTCTTTGCCGAGCTTTAAGGCGCTGTCCCAGTTGATGCGTGCGCGATCGACGAGTTCCCGGCCGTTGGCGATTTGGCCGATGTGGTTTTCACCCTGGTCGATGGCGTCGGCGTCGATGGGGACGGGCTTGATTTCCAGGCCTTCGTAATCGCCCAGGTCGTTGGTGTCGGTGAGTTCCAGGTCACGCGGTACGCCGTAGGCTGCGCGGCGGTGGTTGCGGATGACACGGAGCATGTGCTTGCGGTTTTTCTGGTAGCCGGGGAAAGCGCCGAGCTGGTCGGCGAGTTCGGCGCTGGTGGTGTAGCTGCGACCGGTCATGATGGCGCTGAGTGATCCGCAGATAGCGCGGCCGCGGTCTGAGTCGTAGGGGATGCCGGCTTGCATGAGCATGGCGCCCATGTTGGCGAAGCCCAGGCCCAGTGTGCGGAACTGGTAGCTGAGGTCGGCGATTTCCTGCGAGGGGAACTGGGCCATCAGGACGCTGATTTCAAGCACGATGGTCCAGATGTTCACCGCGTGTTCGTAGCCGGCGTGGTCGAAGGTGCGGCGTTTGGCGTCGTAGAACTTGATCATGTTCAGTGACGCGAGGTTGCAGGCGGTGTTGTCCAGGAACATGTACTCGCTGCAGGGGTTGCTGGCGTTGATTCGTCCGGACTCGGGGCAGGTGTGCCACTCATTAATGGTGGTGTCGTACTGGACGCCTGGGTCGGCGCAGCGCCAGGCGGCGTAGCTGATCTGGTCCCAGAGTGTGCGTGCGTTGACGCTCTTGGCACGTTCGCCGTCGGTGCGGCGTATCAGGTCCCACTGGCCGTCGGTGTCGATGGCGTTGAAGAAGCTGTTGGGGATGCGGACGGAGTTGTTGGAGTTCTGTCCGCTGACGGTGAGGTAGGCTTCGCCGTTGAAGTCGTAGTCCAGCTCGAGGCCGAGTTTTTCAGCGGTTTCTTTCTGCTCGGCGGGGAGGTGCTTCATGCCCTCGACGAGTGCGGCGACCTTGATCTCCTCGCGGACTTTCCAGTTGACGAACTCCTCGATATCCGGGTGGTCCAGGTCAAGGCAGACCATCTTGGCGGCTCGGCGTGTCGTGCCGCCGGACTTGATAGCCCCGGCGGCACGGTCACCGATCTTCAACCAGCTCATCAGGCCGGAACTCTTACCCCCGCCGGAAAGCGGTTCGCATTCTCCTCGGAGCTGAGAGAAATTGGTTCCGGTGCCCGAGCCGTACTTGAAGAGGCGCGCCTCACGTACCCATAGGCCCATGATGCCGCTGGGTCCGACCAGGTCGTCCTCGACCGATTGAATAAAACAGGCGTGCGGCTGGGGGTGCGAATACGCATCTTCCGCCGGCCGCGTAACGCCTGTTGTGGGATCGGTGTAGTAGTGGCCCTGCGCCGGGCCGTTGATGTCATACGCCCAGTTCAGTCCGGTGTTGAACCACTGAGGGCTGTTGGGTGCCGCCATTTGATGCAGGAGCATGTGGCAAAGCTCGTCGTAAAACGCCTGCGCATCTTCATCGGTATCGAAGTAGCCGTGCTCTTCGCCCCAGTGGCACCAGCAGCCGGCGAGGCGGTGGATGACCTGCTTGGCGGAGCGTTCGGGACCAGTGACGACGTGGCCATCCTCATCCTTGAGGACAGCCCCATCGTCGCCGGTTTGAGGCACCCCTGCCTTTCGAAAATACTTGCTGACCATGATGTCCGTCGCCAACTGCGACCAGCTCTCGGGGACCTCGGCGTCGTTCATCTCGAACACGACCGAGCCGTCAAGGTTGGCGATCTTGCTGGAGCGCGTGGTCCACTGGATCGTGGAGAAAACGTCCGTGTCCTTCTTCGTGTAGCGACGATCAATCTTCATATTGCAATGACTTCCTCGGCCGTCCGTGGCCCAAATGTGCGCCGGTTAGACGCGGATAAATATTGGTACGAATGCGATGGCGGTGTCCGTGTACCGCCGGGGTATAAAAAACTTAATTATGCTGTGTCGTGGTTTGTAGCCACCTTGCTAGTGATTCCTAACATCTCCCCAAGCCTCACTTCTCAAGTCGCTGCGATGTTTCAGTGATTACTGAATCAATCCTCTTTCCGGAGGCGGGAAGATCTTCAGGCATTACACCACCAACTCGCTTGATCGCTCCCCGTACTTCGCTGCCGACTTTCTCGTGTGTACGACAAGCTTGCCGCTCATTGATAATGCCTTTTCGTGATAAAACGGCATTTGTCTGGGTAATCCGAAAGAGGTTAGCGGCAAGCTCCTCAGCTCCAGCAAAATCGAGAAGGTCTGACCCTCTTTTTAAACCTTTTTTTGCCGCAACCTGATCCAAGCCGAGTCCACCGTACAACCCCCTATACCCAGCTCCGTTGAAGTAACCAAAATTCTTTACACCAGATGCACGGGCGGTTGTATGAAGCCTCTTGTTTTCCTCAACAACATCGAATCGGTTTCGCAGCCGTTTCTCATCCTCCATCAATCTTAAATCAACTTTCGAAGCGAAATAATCGTGAGCTTTCGCTACGAGATCGCTGGTTTCAGAGCTTCCGCTCATCACGATGAGCATAGCCGCATACACGGTGACACAAATCTCGCCATCACGCTCGAATAACGACCCATCAATAAAGTGCTCACCGATCTGCTTGCCATTCTTGCGGACAGTTATCTTCGCTTTATTAGCGGCACGCTGAAATTTTGAATCACTTACATCAAATCCCATGACATCAGCAACAGCGGTGATCGGATATACAAGACGCCCCCCCTCATCAACCTCACAGCTATCTTCCAAAGAAGAGAACTCTTCGTTTAGCACGTCAATTGCGGCTATCACTTCTGCAAGCTGGTCTGATTTTCTCATAATAATGATCCACCTATAGGACTAACCGACGGTGCCGGGCACATTCCTAAGTCACTTCTTCTTATTCGGTCGCTGTGTAAGGGCACTACCAGCAGCGGATTTAGCTGCTTTAGATGCCCTTGGATTATTAAGTGTCTTTGACGCCTTTGTGGCGGCAGCTTTGCCCGTCACTTTGCTGTTACCCTTTTGGGACAATGCACTGCCCGCAGCACTTTTCGCTGCCTTGCCAGCACGGGGGCTGGACAGCGTTTTACCCGCTTTTGATGCTGCGCCCTTACTTGTACGTTCTGTGTTTTTCGCCATGGTGTTTACTCCCAGTGAGTGAATCTACGGTTGCTTTGATACTCATGACAGTGTGTAAGAATCAATCCACCATCGGCAGGACGAGTCCTGCCTGGTCCTGGTACTTGCCGTTTTTGTCTGCGTAGCTGACGGCGCAGGTGCGGTCAGCTTTTAGGAAGATCATTTGTGCGATGCCTTCGTTGGCGTAGATTTTGGCGGGTAGCGGTGTGGTGTTGCTTATTTCGATGGTGACTTTGCCGCGCCATTCGGGTTCGAGTGGTGTGACGTTGACGATGATGCCGCAGCGTGCGTAGGTGCTTTTGCCGACGCAGATGGCGAGGATGTCGCGTGGGATGGCGAAGGTCTCAACGGTTTCGCAGAGTGCGAAGGAGTTGGGCGGGATGACGACGTGGTCCTTGCCGGTGTCGTTTGTATCGACGGTGATGAAGCTGTCGTCGTCGAATTTTTTGGGATCGACGATGGCGAGTCCGCCGTTGGCAGAGACGTTGGTGAAGATCTTGAAGAGTGTGCCGACGCGGACGTCGTAGCCGTAGCTTGAGACGCCGAAGGAGATTTTTCCTGGGCGTTTGTCGTTTTCCTGGAACGGTTCGATGGAAACCAGTTCGCGTATTTGTGAATCGCAGAGGACAGACACGGTAGATTTTCCCACACTAAAGACGAACAAGATTTGGCCGCTCAACGCATCAAGGCCCGCACCCTGACATGGCGGCACCCCCGGCCCCCGGATTACGCCCCCGAATTTCCTTGCACCACCGTATTTGGCGGGTTCGACACCGGGCACCGCGCGCTTGGCGGGTGTCTTGGGCTGAACAAGCCTGTTGGGTGGCACTAATCCCTGAATGTTGGCCCGGTCTCGATGATGAGACCTGATTGTGGGCCGATGAAGATCCTACACCACTATATGTTGGGCTTGCAACCTTTTTTTCTACTAAATCTGGGTGGTTAGGGTGTCGATTTGCTTTAAGCGGGGGCTGTGACGGGCGTTAGCCTGATTCAGATTTTTTAGCGTTGAATCAGAAGCTGAGGGTATCGACGTGAAGCGACAGTGTGGAGACAGGTTATCCACTAAAACGGACCGGGGTGGTGGATGTTTAATCGTAGGAGATGTGGGTCGTAACATTATATTTTATAATAAGTAACATGGATTTTATACCAATTCCAATAATAACTCGTGCGCGTTAGGCGCATGTTAGGTTGCGCTCTTGCGTTCAGTTTGAGAGACTGGTTCTTTTACAAGGAGCTGGACGATCGACATCTCTCTACATCAAGACA
>JAJRRS010000100.1 GCA_024279275.1 Planctomycetota bacterium
CCGTTGTATGGGATTCCTAAAGACTTCACGCCGATGCTGATGTATGCGAATCTGCAGTTGTTTCAGCGTGCGGGCGTGGAGGTGCCTTACGGGGGTTGGACGTGGGGCGAGTTTGATGAGGCGATGGGGAAGATCAGTGCGCTTGAAGACCCTAATGGGGAGGTGTATGGGTCGGTGATCGCGAGTTGGCCGGCGGTGTTGCGGAACATGGTTTGGTCATACGGGGGGGATTATTTTAACGGGGCGGACTTTACGGATGTCATGCTCGATGAGCCGGAGGCGGTCGCGGCGCTAGAGCATATTCGGCGTATGCGTTTTGATGACAAGACGGCGTACAACGCGACCGGGGGTGATGCGCAGGGGCTGGGCGAGCAGGAGTTTTACACGGGACGTATCGGTGTGGTGGGTCCGATCGGTCGTTGGCGTACGCCACGGTTCCGCTCGATTGACAATTTCGAGTGGGACGTGGTTCCTTTCCCGCACGACGAAAGCCAAGACGACCCCGCCAGTGTGATTGCGGTGGTTGCCTGGGGGATGTCTTCGACGACGAAGCACCCGGACGAGTCGTTTAAGTTGATGAAGTTTTTGTGTGGTCCTAAGGGTCAACGGCTGACGGCGAAGTCGGGCCTTGCGGTGCCTTGCACGCGGTTGGTGGCGGAGTCGGATGATTTTCTTCAGCCGGGCAAGAAGCCGGCGAATGCCCGGTTGTTTTTAGATTTGATCGATTCGGCGCGGCTTGGTCAGATGCCGCCGGAGCCTGAGTTTGCGCGGATCCTTGAAGAGGAGGTTGCGCAGACGATCCAGTACGGGAAGCAGTCGGCGAAGGTGTCGGGCGAGAACATCGAGAAGCGTTGGCTGGCGGAGCTTGGATCGCCGTTGCGTAATCGTGAGTTTCCGCGGATGGCTTGGGGGCTGATCACGGGAGTGGCGGGTGGTGTGCTGGTATTGGTGGTGGCGGTGCTGTTCTGGTGGCTGCGTAAGGAGAAGCTGGGTGCGATTGATCGTGCGCAGGAGCGTGCGGGGTGGGTGTTTATCTCGCCTTGGATCATTGGTTTTCTGGTGCTGACGTTTGGGCCGATGGGGCTGTCGTTGCTGCTGGCGATGACCCGGTGGACGAGCATGCAGCCGTTGGGTGAGGCGGAGTTTGTGGGGCTGGGTAATTTTCAGCACCTGGTGAGTTACGACGCGAGTTTTAGTAAGAGCGTGTGGGTGACGACGTATTACGCGCTTTTGGCGGTGCCTTTTGGTCAGGTGCTGGCGTTGCTGGTGGCGGTGTTGATGAATCAGAAGGTGAAGGGGATCGCGTTTTACAGGACGGTGTTTTTTGTGCCTTCGGTGGTGTCGGGTGTGGCGTTGGCGACGCTGTGGGTGATGATGTTTGATAACAAGCGGGGGATTATCAACCGGGTGCTTGAGCCGGTGCTGAGCCTGGTGGGGCTGCACGCCCCGGACTGGTTTGGTGTGGACGCGGAGGTGTTTGCGATCCCGGCGTATGTGATTATGGCGTTGTGGGGTGTGGGCGCGGGGATGGTGATCTATCTGGCGGGGTTGAAGGGGATACCGGAGTCGTTGTATGAGGCTGCGAAGATTGATGGGGCGGGGCGGGCGCGTGCGTTTTTTAATGTGACGCTGCCGCAGTTGTCGCCGTTGATATTTTTCAATCTGATTATGGGGATCATTGGTTCGTTCCAGGTGTTTACGCAGGTGTACGTGATGACCAACGGTGGGCCGGGGAACGCGACGCTGGTGTATGTGTTGAAGCTGTACCGCGAGGCGTTTGAGTATCACAAGATGGGGTACGCGTCGGCGATGGCGTGGGTGCTGTTCCTGGTGCTGCTGGTGTTGACGGGGGTGGTGGTGAAGACGAGTAAGAGCTGGGTGCATTATGAGGGGCTGAAGTGATGGGTGATAAACGAAGTCCCGATCATCTTGACGCACAAACGGGGGCTAAAGCCCCCTCCGCCACCAAGCAGAGGGTGGTGTATCGCCCGTCCAAGAAGCGCATCGATGGGCACGCGGTGATGGTGTACGGGCTGTTGTTTGTGGGGGCGTTTTTGTTGCTGGTGCCTTTTTACTGGATGTTGAGTAATAGTTTGAAGACGGAGGCGGAGGCGCAGATCAAGCCGCCGACGATGCTGCCGATGGCGTCGTATATTGAGGTGGAGGGTGAGTCGTTGGAGGTCTCGCGGGGTGAGGAGTTCGACCAAGAGAAGACGGTGCGGGTGATGGTGAAGATGCCTGAGCACCCCTTGGCGGGGGAGACAATCAATGTCTCCGCGGTCGGCCTCGGGCCGGCGTTTCGGCATCAGATCGAGATCGACGAAGGTATTGTGGATGTGACTCTTGGGGACAGCCTCGACGACGGGATGTTTGAGGTTACGCTGCAGGCGAAGGGTGAGCCATACGACGGGGAGGTCAGGTGGGTTGGTGCGGACGATGTGATCCACGTTTGCGTTGTAGATTATCAGGGCCATCCTACATTGGTGAGTTATGCGGGGGCGGTAGATGGAGAGACGAGCGGTGTGACAGTGCTTGATCAGCCGCATCCGTTGAACGGGGAGCAGTACGTTGTGGCGCAGGACGATGTGCGGCGCCGACTCACGCCGAGGTGGGGGAATTACCCCGAGGCACTTCATCAGATGAACTTCATGGGGGCGTTGGCGAATACGACGGTGATCACGGTGCTGTGTGTGATTGGTCAGATATTATCGTCGAGCCTGGTGGGGTTTGGTTTTGCGCGGTTTAGGTTCCGTGGCCGAAACTTCTTGTTTATGTTGATGCTGTCGACGATGATGCTGCCGCCGCAGGTGAGCATGATCCCGCTGTTTATATTGTTTCGGAACCTGGGGATGATCGACTCGATCTGGCCTTTGGTTATCCCGATGTGGTTGGGTTCGCCGTTTTATGTATTTATGTTCCGTCAGTTCTTCACGCAGGTGCCCGAGGAGCTGGTGGAGGCGGCACGGATTGACGGCGCGGGTAACTGGAAGATTTATAGCTGGCTGATGCTGCCGTTGTCAGGGCCGGTGATAGCGATTGTGGCGATTTATACGTTCATGTTTGTGTGGAACGATTTCCTTGGGCCGTTGATCTACCTGAACAGCCCGGAGCAGCGGACGCTGACGCTGGCGCTGAATGCGTTTAATGGGAACTACGGTGTGAGTGATGTGCAGTTGTTGATGGCGGCGAGTTTTGTGACGATGCTGCCTTGCATCTTGCTGTTTTTCGCGGCGCAGCGGTATTTTGTGCAGAGCACGGCGAGTAGTGGGTTGAAGGGGTGAGGGGGATAGTGGAGTGATGAGGTGTGAGTGCTGAGTGCTGAGTGCTGAAGTGGAGAGGGTGAGGGGGATTGATGAATTGTGATTTATGAATGATGATGTGGGGAGGGGAGGCGCTAAACCGCAAGCGTGGAGGGGGGGCGTGGGATGGGTGACGAAGAGATGGCCGTTGACGCGACCTGTGTCGGTGGGATGGGGCGGGGTTTTGGAGACATCTTCTATACAGGTTGGAATAATGCGGGTCTTAGTGGTGTTGCGCCCTGAACAAGGAGCGCTGTCATGTCTGAATCTGAGACTAAACCGTCGAATCAAACCAAGGAAATTCCTGCGTCGGGCGGGGCTTACTGGACGCCGATGAAGCTGGTGGCTGGTGTGGTCATGGTGGTGGTTGCGTTTGGTGTGGTGGGGTATGTGCAGTGGGATGAGGTTACGCGGATCGCGCAGGGGAGCGAGGGGGGCGGGCGGTTTTCATCACGGGGTTTTGCGTATCCGACGGTGGATGCTGAGCCTGCGTTTAACATGGATAATCTTCAGGTTCCGTTGGAGCGGGTTCTAAGCGGGGGCGTGCGCAAGGACGGGATCCCGGCACTGACCGATCCCAAGACGGCGGGGGTCGGGGAGGCGGACTTTATGCTTGATGAGGATCGGGTTGTTGGTGTGACGATTAATGGTGAGAGTCGGGCGTATCCGATCAAGGTGTTGAATTATCACGAGTGTTACAACGATGAGCTTGGGGGTGTGCCGATCGCGGTCATTTTTTGCCCGTTGTGTGATTCGGTGAGCGTGGTGGATCGGAGGCTGGGGGATAAGACGTATGAGTTTGGGATATCGGGGTTGCTGTATAACTCGAACGTGTTGTTTTATGACCGGACTGATGATGCGTTATGGTCGCAGGTGGGGCTGATGGCGGTCAGCGGGCCGAACGCGGGGAAGTCTTTGATTCATCTGGATGATTGGGAGATCACGACGTTTGGGCGTTGGCGTGAGGCGCGGCCCGGATCGACGGTTGCGACGTTGGACACGGGGCATTACTCGCCGAGTCGGTATGAGGGGGTTGCGTATGAACAATACTTTCAGACGGATCGTTTGATGTTCCCGGTTGAGCCGAGGGATGATCGGTTTGCGAATAAGACGCCGGTGGTGGGTGTGTTGGTGGATGGTGTGGCGAAGGCTTACCCGGTGGAGGCGATTGGTCGATCGCCGGGCGGGCGGGTTGAGGATACGATCGAGGGGAAGCGTGTGGTGCTTGAGTCGGTTGATGGGGGTGTGCGTTTTGTTGAGGTGCCGGAGGGGGCGCAGGCGTTGCATACGTTCTGGTTTGCGTGGTATGCGTTTCATCCGGGGACGGGGGTGTATGAATTGGAGTAGGCGGGTTCAGAATCATTTCGACGGTGTCAGGGTATGGGTCGGTAGGCCGAGGCGATCGACTTCTCCGACGTAGTGCCAACGATAAAGGCTGTTGCGGCTGCGGTAGACGCTGTTGCATGGGTGGGTTCCCCAGAGAGTTTTGAGGGTGCCGCGCATGGTTGATATGTGTTGGAATGGTCCGACACGGGTCTTGGTGAGGTCGACGACGGTGAATCGTCCCGGTTGGTCGGTTGGTCCGTAGCTACGGGTGCCGGAAAGAAAATAGTCCGTGAAATGATCTCGGTCACGGAACAGGGGGGCCGGGTGTGCCGGGGTATCCGGGTGTGCCGAGGGTGTGTGGTTGGATGTTTCGATTAAATTAAGGGAGATACTGCCGTCGAGTGTTCGGAGGCTTAAGCGGTGTTTGCCCCCACGGGGGTGTTGGCTAACGGCCAGGTGCGGTCGGACGGGTGCAAAGCCGAGCTTGCTGAGCGCCCCCGCCAGGTGCGAGTCGGTGTAGCGGTGGTCAACCCAGACGGCGGGGCTGCCGTCACGTTGGTCGATGCATGCGACACGCAGCGCGCAGTTGTGACTTGAGGGCCCCATATGAAGCGGTGTCCAGGTCGGTGCGGCGTGACGCATGAAGATCGCGCAGAGGCTAAGGATGTGACGGCCGTTGACGGGGATTGGTTTGAGGAACGGTGGGGTTACGATGTGGCGGCAGACATCTTGAGATATATCGACGTTGGCAACCCAACGCTCGGCGACATCGGCCATGATGGTGCGGGTGAGTCGGCGGGGGATCTCCCAGATTCGGCCGGTTTCAGGGTCAGTGATGTTCAGGGTTTGGTCTTGTTGTGTTGCCTGCGTCATGTTGGGGACTCCGGCTCGTGTCAGTTATTTCTGAACAAACTGAAATTTGTGGGGCGGTTGCTGGGCGGTTGCAGGGGGGCTGTCGTGGGTGTCTCCCCGGGGGTGCGCGGGGTTATCGTTTGGAGGGTTTGCGCTCGAACATCGAGCTGAGCTTGGCCCCCGCTTTGGCCATGTTGGAAAACGCTCTTGGAGAAAGGCGCTCGACCTGTTGATACCAGAGGGTCATGGTTTGGATGAAAGTCAGTAGATTGTTGAGCCGTTGGTGGGTGTAGGGGTCGGACTCTTTGGAGCCGGGCGATTCGACCAGTTCGCGCAGGAGCTCGGCCGTCGGGTCGATCTCGCGCTGCTTACGCTTGGCGGCGACGATGCGGAACATCTGCCAGACGTCTTCCATGGTGTGGAAGTAGTCCCGCCGATCGCCCAATCGGTGTACGACTTCGACAATCCCCCAGCCTTGCAACTCACGGATCGAGGTCGAGACGTTGGAGCGTGCAACGGCCAGTGCATCGGTGATCTGCTCGGCATTCAACGGGTCTTTTGAGACCAGCAGCAGGGCGTGGACCTGGGCGACTGTCCGGTTGATCCCCCACTTGGATCCCATCTCGCCCCAGTGGAGGATGAACCGCTTCTGGGTCGGGGTGAGGGTCAGTGGGTGGCCGAGGGTTTTTGTGTCAGTAATTTCAGTCATTACAGAAATATACGACGCCCGGCTGTTGCTGTCAACCCCAAGGGGACGATTGTGGATCGATGGGAACGGAATTCATCATTTTTACTCGTAAGCCTAGAAATATATTAGGTTTGGGGTTAGAGTCCAAGGGGAAGCGGTCTGGGTTAGATCGCCGGCGGGATGTAACATCATGAGGTGTTTCGACGTATCTGGGTTTGGGAGTGTTGTATGCGATTTAAGGCGGTGAGATACAAGCGGAGTATTCGGTCATGCGGCGGGGTGTTGGCTGTACTGGTGGGACTCTGCGGGCTGTCGATCTCGTGGGCCGGCGAAACTTCCGGGACGTTGACAGATGAGCAATGCGCTCGGCATGTGTTGGATCGGTTGGGTTTTGGGGCTGGGCCGGGCGAGGTGGATCGGGTTGTTGAGATGGGGTGGGAGGCGTGGGTGCGGGGGCAGCTCGATGCGGGGGCGATCAATAACGATAAGACGAATAAGTATGTGCTTGAGCATTTCCCGTCGTTGGGGATGACGATGGATCAGGTGTGGTCGGCGTATAACCCGCCTTACGAGAGCGGTCAGCCGACGGTTGAGCAGATCGCTCGGCGGAATCGGCTTCGATATGACTTGAACCGGGAGCTGGTTGGGTCGGTGATCTACCGGGCGGTATACAGCGAGCGGCGGTTTGAGGAGGTGATGGCTGAGTTCTGGCGGAATCATTTCAACATCGACCAGGGCAAGGACGAGGTCCAGTACCTCGCGGCGCATCACGAGCAGACGGTGATCCGTCGGTACATGTTTGGTAATTTTTCCGACATGCTGCTGGCGTCGGCGCGTCACCCGGCGATGCTGATTTATCTGGATAATGACGTCAGCCAGAAGCCTTTGAGCGATCGGGAGCAGCGGATGCTGGTGCGTTTTGAGAACAAGAAGTATCAGCCTCGTTCGGTGGCGGCGCTGGGTCGGCAGCGTGGGTTGAATGAAAATTATGCGCGCGAGTTGATGGAATTGCACACGCTGGGGGTGGGCAGTGAGAACCGTAAGGGGGGTTACACGCAGCGGGATGTGACGGAGTTGGCGCGGTTGTTGACGGGTTGGACGGCTGGGCGGACGGGTGATTCGATGACGGGCGGGGAGGGGTATGGCTTTCGGTTTCGCAAGGGCGTGCATGATGTGAAGCCTAAGGTGGTGCTGGGGATGAGGTTTAACGGGCGAGAGGGCGAGGCTGGGGGCGTGCGGTTTATCCGGGCGTTGGCGAAGCACGATCAGACGGCCCGGTTTATCTCGTTGAAGTTGTGTCGCTACCTGGTGAATGACGATCCGCCGGGGGAGCTGGTCGATGAGGTGGCGCGGGTGTTTGAGGAGACGGGCGGGGATCTGACCGCGGTGTACGAGGCGATTTTATTTAGTGATGCGTTTATGGATGGGGGGAATTACCGTGCGAAGTTCCGTACGCCGTTTGAGTTTGTGGTGGCGTCGTTGCGGGCGACGGGAGCTGAGGTGACGGGGTTTGGCGGGACACGCGAGGCGCTACGGCGGATGGGTCAGCCGGTGTATGGGTGCGTTGATCCGACGGGGTATGACGATACGGCGGAGGCGTGGCTGGACCCGGGCGTGCTTGTTTATCGTTGGGATTTTGCGTTGCGGTTGGCGCGTGGGGATGTGGCGGGGGCGAAGATTCCTGATTCTTTCTGGAGGGGTTTGCCTAAGAACGACCCGGCAGAATTGAAGCGTGCGTTGGCGGAGGCGTTGTTGGCGGGGGGCGTTGAGAGCGAGGGTTGGGATGAGATGGACAAGGCGATGGGTGAGAAGTTGAAGCCCAGGCGGGCGGTGGGGTTGGTGTTGGGGTCGCCGATGTTTCAGGAGCAGTGAGGTGCTAAGACAATATCAACACGAAGGCACGAAGATGGAAAAGAACAGATGTATCCGCAGATTGCGCAGATGACGCAGATTAAGAATGGAAACAGCCGACAAGACGGCCTCTTCTAAATCTGCGTCATCTGCGCAATCTGCGGATAACTTCCCCCGTCCTTTGCGTCTTCGCGATTAAACAGGCTTGAATGGTATCACCCGGGGTTCAGTAGAAAGGTGGCGAGTGATGGGTACGACGCGCAGGCAGTTTATGAAGCAGACGGGTTCGCTTGCGTTGGGTGCGGCGGGGATGGGTGCGTTGGGTACGCGGGCGGTGTTTGGTGCTGGGGGTGGTGGGACGCCTGGGAAACCGACGGTGGTGGTGTTGTATCTGCGTGGGGGTTCGGACCCGTTGAGCGCGTTGATTCCGTATGGGGATCGGACGTATTACAACCTTAGGCCGACGATCGGGGTGCCTGGGCCGAACGGTGAGAACAGGCGGTCGGGGGTGATCGCGTTGAATGATTATTTTGGTTTCCACCCGTCGATGATGGGGTTGGCGAGGCTATATAAGAAGGGTTTGATGGCGCCAATCGTGAACGCGGGTTCGACGCATCCGACGCGGAGCCATTTTGATGCGCAGGATTTTATGGAGCGTGCGGCGCCGGGTGTGAAGTCGGTGACGGAGGGTTGGCTGAACCGGTATTTGTATATGACCAAGACGGGGGATGACTCGGTTCTGCGTGCGGTGTCGTTTCAGCCTGTGCTGCCGCGGTCGTTGCGTGGTCAGTACCCGGCGTTGGCGGTGCCGGAGAAGGATGCGCAGGCGTCGGCGTCTGTGTTTGCGGGGCTGTACGGGTGTGATGATGCGAAGGCGACGGTGAAGTTGCAGGCCGAGCCGGGTTCTAAGAAGGTAGCGGTCGGCGGTCAGGAGGATAAGGTGACGGGGCGTGAGCGGATTATCCAGGCGGGCGCGCAGGGGATTGCGCGGCTGGGTCGTCTTAACGAGGTGCTGGGGGCAAAGAAGTACAAGCCGGCGACTAAGTATCCCAAGACGCGGCTGGGCGGGCAGTTTCGTGACATCGCGAAGTTGATCAAAGCGGACGCGGGGCTGGAGGTTGCGGCGATCGATTACAACGGCTGGGACCATCACGCGATGCAGGGTGCGAGCTATGGTGTGTTTGGCGAGATGATGGGGAATGTATCGAACACGATCGAGGCGTTTGTGGAAGACCTTGGGCCTAAGATCGATCAGACGGTGGTGCTGACGATGAGTGAGTTTGGTCGGACGGCGCGTGAGAACGGGAACAGCGGGTCGGACCACGGGCACGGCGGGTATATGCTCGCGGTGGGCGGGCCGATCAATGGCGGGCGTTTTTACGGGAAGTGGACGGGGCTGTCGAGCCGATCGTTGTATGAGGGGCGCGACATGCCGGTGCATACGGACTTCCGTGATGTGTTCGCTGAGATACTCGCTGGGCTGTACGGGTTCCAGGCGGACGATCATCAGTTCTTTCCTGAATATGATGCGAACGACAAGCCGATGGGGTTGATTAAGGTGTGATGGTTTGGCGGCGCGGCTTGGTTGTAAGTGTTTACTGATAAATTAGTTGCGGGCGATGTGAGGCTTTTGTGGTGGTGGGAATTATCGCGTGGGTCCAACCCGGGGGTTGACCCGGGGGTGGAAAGACGGACACTGGTAGGGGTATCGCCACGCAATTTTTGCGGGGCACCGTTCGATCGTGGGCATTTCTAGATTGGTGGGTTAACTTATGAGTGGAACAGAACAAGGCGGCTCGCAGGGGTTGAAGTTTTCAATGTCACGTCTGATGGTGACGATCCTGATCATACTGCTGATCGCGGTGGTGGCGTATCAGTACGGGTTGCAGCAGGTACCGCAGGGTGACTCGTCGCGGACCAAGCGTATCTTTGGTTTGGATAAAGCCAAATCGAACATTTTGGCGGACATCTACAGCGATGTGGATGGCGATCGGGTGGCTGATGCACCCCAGGAAGCGGCGCGTTGGATCGATCCAGATGCGATCCTGTTTTCCTACGTCGCGGCGCCGAACTCCGAGGCGTATGAGAAGGCGTGGCGGCCGTTGGTTGATCATATGTCTGAGGTGACAGGTAAACCCGTGCAGTATGTGCGGTTTGAGTCGGCGCGTGACCAGATGCTTGCGATGCGTGAGGGCAGGTTGCATGTGACGGCGATGAACACCGGCAACGTGCCCGAGGCGGTGTGTCTGTATGGATTCGTCCCGGTGGCGGCACCGACTAAGGACGATGGGAGCCAAGGGTACACGATGAAGATCATCGTCCCGGCTGCCAGCGATATCAAGACTCCCATGGACCTGGTGGGTCACAGCATTGCGTTTACCGATCCCGGGTCGAACTCCGGTTGCAAGGCCCCGATGGTTTTGTTGATGAGTGACTTCGGGCTGGAGCCGGACGGGGACTACCACTTTGTATTTTCAAGCGGGCATGAGCAGTCGATCGCGGGCGTGGCTTCCGGCAAGTATGAGGCCGCCGCGGTGGCCAGCGACATGCTCGACCGTGCGGTGGCGCGTGGTGATATCGATTCGTCGGCGGTTCGGAGCATCTACGAATCCGAGAAGTTCCCCGCTGCTGCGGTGGGGTATGTTTATAACCTTAAGCCCGAGTTGGCTGATAAGATTCGTGAAGCGATCTTGGGGTTTAAGGTGACGGACACCTCGATCACGGATGAATTAGCTGAGGGTGTGGTCGGGTTCGCACCGGTGTCGTACAAGGACGATTGGGCGTTGGTCCGTCGGATCGACTCGCATGTAAGTGCAGATACCAAATCGACGTCTGCATCCAACGGCGGGTGACTGGTCACATCAAACTATACATCAAGCAACGCCTCGGTTGACCGGGGCGTTGTTTTTTTATTCAGAATACCTGTGCGAAGAATCGTGCCCGGGTTTGTCCGGTCAGCTTTCGGTGTGTTCGCTCATGGGAGGGCAGGTGCAGATCAGGTTGCGGTCGCCGTAGGGGTTGTCGATGCGGCCGACGGGGGGCCAGTACTTGTGGTCGCGCAGGTGTGGCGCGGGGTAGGCGGCGAGGCTGCGTGGGTAGGTGTGAGGCCAGTGGTCGTCGCTGACGGCGGCGGCGGTGTGCGGGGCGTGTTTCAAGGGGTTGTCTTGCTTGTCCAGTTCGCCTGATTCGATGCGTGCGATTTCGTTTCGGATGGTGATCAACGCATCGCAGAAGCGGTCGAGTTCTATTTTGGATTCGCTTTCGGTGGGTTCGATCATCAGAGTGCCGGGGACGGGCCAGCTCATGGTCGGGCTGTGGAAGCCGAAGTCCATGAGGCGTTTGGCGATGTCTTCGACGCGGATGTCGGCGGATTTCTCGAACGGCCGACAGTCGATGATGAACTCGTGGGCGACGCGGTTGTTTTCGCCGGTGTAGAGGATGTCGTAGTGGTTGCCCAGGCGGGCGGCCATGTAGTTGGCGTTGAGGATGGCGGCGCAGGTGGCTTGGGTGAGTCCGTCGGTCCCCATCATGGCGATATACATCCACGAGATAGGCAGGATCAAGGGGCTTCCGAAGGGTGCGGCGCTGACGGGGTGTTCGCCGGTGAGTGGGTCGCCGGGGAGGAAGGGTTTGAGTGTGTCGTTGCAGGCGATCGGCCCCATGCCGGGTCCGCCGCCGCCGTGGGGGATGCAGAAGGTTTTGTGGAGGTTCAGATGGCAGACATCTGCGCCGATGTCGCCGGGCCGGCAGAGTCCGACCTGTGCGTTCATGTTAGCGCCGTCCATGTAGACCATGCCGCCTTGGTCGTGGATGATCTGGCAGACTTTTTTGATGGAGGTCTCGAACACGCCGTGGGTCGAGGGGTAGGTGACCATCAGCGCGGCAAGGTTGTCTTTGTGTTTTTCGGCCTTGGCCTGCAGGTCATCGACGTCGATGTCGCCGTTGTCTTTGCAGGCGATTGCGACGACGCGCATCCCTGCGATGACAGCGGAGGCGGGGTTGGTGCCGTGCGCGCTGACGGGGATCAGGCAGATGTCGCGTTGATTGTCGTTGCGTGATTGGTGGTAACGTTTGATGGCGAGTAGGCCCGCGAATTCGCCTTGTGACCCGGCGTTGGGTTGCAGCGACACGGCGGCGAACCCGGTGATCTCGGCGAGCCAGGTTTCAAGATCGGTGAAGAGTTGCCGATAGCCAGCGGTCTGGTCGGCTGGTGCGTAGGGGTGGAGGTCAGCGAACTTTGGCCAGGAGATCGGTTGCATTTCGGAGGCGGCGTTGAGCTTCATGGTGCACGACCCAAGCGGGATCATGCTGTTGGCGAGTGTGATGTCTTTGTTTGCCAGCCGGGTGGTGTAGCGGAGGAACTCGTGCTCGCTGTGGTACTGGTTGAAGACGGGGTGGGTGAGGAACGGTGACTCTCGGCGGGGTAAATCGGAAGGCGTTGGTTTGTAGGGGTATATAGACTGAACCGGCGTTAGTTTGTCTAGGGGAGCGAGAGCCGCTACTAACTTGTCTAAGTCGTCTTCGGTTGTGCTTTCATCAACCGTGATACAAAGTTCGATCGTGCTCCATTTTAGGATGTTAATCCCAGACTTGGCGGCGGCTTCGATGAATGCATCGGCATCACCAATAACATAACTTTGCTCATCAAGAACAATGTATACGGTATCGAAGAAATTATGCTCCGGCGTGTAATACCCGATTTTCGCCAACCGATTTCTTAAGCGGACAGCTTTGTCGTGAACTGATTCCGCAATACGCTTGAGTCCTTCGGGGCCGTGGTAGACGGCGTACATGCCGGCGAGGACGGCGGGTAGGACTTGTGCGGTGCATATGTTGCTGGTGGCGCGGTCGCGCTTGATGTGTTGTTCGCGTGTCTGGATGGCGAGCCGGTAGGCGGTGTTGCCGTGTGCGTCTTTGGAGACGCCGACGATTCGGCCGGGCATCTTGCGTGCGTGTTTTTCGTGGGTGGCCATGTAGGCGGCGTGGGGACCGCCAAATCCCATTGGGACGCCGAAGCGTTGTGTGCTGCCGATGGCGATGTCGGCCCCCCACTGCCCGGGCGGTTTGAGCAGGACCAGCGAGAGGATGTCGCAGGCGGCGACCAGCAGTGCGCCGGATTCGTGGGTTTTTTCTGCAAGTGATGTGTAGTCTTCGATGCGGCCGTCGGTTGTTGGGTATTGGACGAGGATACCGCAGGCGTCTTTCAGGGAGGAAGGCTCTTTGTTTTTGTCAGGATTGAATGTGCGTACTTCGATGCCCATTGACTCGGCGCGTGTCTTGACGACGGCGATGGTTTGGGGGTGGCAGTCGTCGGCGACGAGGAAGGTAGGTTTTTTCTGTCGTGCGATGGCGTGGCATATGGCCATGGCTTCGGCGGCGGCGGTGGCTTCATCCAGGAGCGAGCCGTTGGCGAGCGGGAGCGCGGTGAGGTCCGCGATCATGGTCTGGAAGTTGAGGATGGCTTCGAGTCGTCCCTGGCTGATCTCTGCCTGGTACGGGGTGTAGGCGGTGTACCAGAGGGGGTTTTCGAGGATGTTGCGTTGGATGGGCGCGGGGGTGATTGTGCCGTGGTAGCCCATGCCGATCATGGAGCGTGCGATGGTGTTTTTGTTTGCGAGTATTTTTAGGCGTTGAAGTGTGTCGTGTTCGGTTTGGGGGGTGTCGAGGTTGAGCGGTTGTTTTAGCCGGATGTCGGTCGGCACGGTCTGGTTGATAAGGTCGTTAAGTGAGGCGCAGCCGATCAGCGCGAGCATATCTTGCACATCCTGCCCGGCGGGTCCGACGTGGCGGTGGGTGAACGGGGCGGCGGATGATTGATCGGACTGGGCTGGCTTTTGGCTCATGGGCGTCATGGTGTGGCTCATGGATGGGGCTGCCTGATCGTGGGGCGTGTTTGTGGCGTGTCTTCGGGCAGTCTAGGGCCGAGTATGTCCGCAGGCAATGGGGGTGGGTTGCATAGGCAGTTGACCAGGTCCTGTCTGCGCCCGGCACAAAAGGAATTGGCGGCTTACTCGAATCTTATTTAAGTTAAAAATAGTCTATTTATCGGTTGGATGTGTCGACCTGGTTGGTGGTGTCTGGGCTTTGCGCTGGGGTTGTGTGGGTGTAAGCTGATTGTTATGTCACAGACCAATTCTAAATTGTCGCGGATCTTTCAGCAGATGGCGGATGTGCTGGAGGTGCTGGGTGCGAACCGATTCAAGGTGATCGCTTTTCAGAAGGCGGCGCGTGTGCTGGGGGAGTTGACGGATGATGTGGCGGGGATGGATTCCAAGTCGCTGCGGGCGGTGGATGGGATCGGCAAGGGGATGGCGGATCGGATCGAGGCGTTTGTTGCGACGGGGGAGCTGGCGGAGGCGGCGGAGCTGATGGCGAAGGTTCCTGCGGGGGTGGTGATGATGTTGGATGTCCCGGGGCTTGGGCCTAAGACGGTGGCGCTGTTGTGGCGCGAGGCGGGGCTGAACGATCTTGATGAGTTGACCAAGGCGTTGGATACGGGGGAGCTTGAGGCGCTGCCGGGGTTCGGCAAGAAGAAGATCGCGAACATTAAGAAGAACCTCGCTTTCGCTGAGCAGGCGGGCAAGCGTGTGCGGATCGGTGAGGCGATGCCGTTGGCGTTGTGGTTTGTCGAGAAGCTTAGGGTGCTCAAGCAGGTCAAGCGGATCGAGTATGCGGGGAGTCTTCGCCGAGGGAAAGAGACGATTGGGGATCTGGATTTGTTGGTTACTGCGGACACGGAGGATGCCGAGGTGGTCATGGATGCGTTTGTGGGGCTGGAGGTTGTGACGGATGTAATTGCCAAGGGGAAGACGAAGAGTTCGGTGCGTACAGGTGAATCGTCGGGTGCGGCAGGGTCATCCAAGGGCGGGGGTATACCCGGGGGCGGGGGGGGGATGCAGGTTGATCTGCGTGTGGTTCCGATGGAGAGTTACGGTGCGGCGTTGATGTATTTCACGGGGAGCAAGGAGCACAATGTTCGTCTGCGTGAGCGTGCGATTGCGATGGGGATGAAACTCAACGAGTGGGGGTTGACGAAACAAGACAGCGATGAGGTGGTTGCGAGCGGGTCGGAGGAGGATGTGTTTGAGGCTCTTGATCTGGCGTGGGTTCCGCCGGAGTTGCGTGAAGATCGAGTGGAGGTTGCGTTGGCGGAGGCATCCCATAAAGCCGGCGATGGCATCGCCGGTCCCCCGGCTCCCCCCGGCCTCCCAACGTTGATCGAATTGTCCGACATCCAAGCCGAACTGCACACACACACGACCGCCAGCGACGGGATGTGGACGATCGAACAGCTTGCGACGGCGGTGGCGGATCGAGGGTTTCATACGGTTGCGATTACCGATCATTCCAAAGGGCAGGTGCAGGCAAACGGGCTTAGTGATGAGCGGCTGGAAAAACACATCATCGCGGTTCGCAGGGTTGCGGAAAAACTCAAGGGCAGGATCACGGTGCTGGCGGGGAGTGAGGTGGACATCCTGGCTGACGGTCGATTGGATTACCCGGATAGCTTGCTCAAAGAGTTGGATGTTGTTGTCGCGTCGCCACACGCGGCGCTGACACAGGAGCCGGCCAAGTGTACCGCCCGTTTTCTTAAGGCGATGGAGAATCCGTATGTAACAATCATGGGCCACCCGACCGGTCGGCTGGTCGGACGGCGCGAGGGGTTAAGCCCGGATATGGGCGCGTTATTCAAGGCGGCTTCGGAGCGCGGGGTTGCGATGGAGATTAACGCGAACCACTGGCGGCTGGACCTGCGCGACACGCACGCGAGGGCTGCGATCACGGCCGGGGTGAAGCTGGCTATTAATACGGATGCGCATGGGCCGGCGGATTTGGATCAGTTGCAGTACGGGGTGTTGACGGCGCGGCGTGCGGGGGTGACGAAAAACGATGTGGTGAACTGTTTGAGTAAGACGGCACTGGCGAAGTGGTTGAAGTCGACGCGGGGGTGAAGAAGGGGAAATAACACAGAGATCACGGAGGGCGCGGAGAGACGGAGGAAGGCGGGGGAGGTGGAACAGGGATGAAAGCTGATGAACGCGGATAAGCGAGCGCGTTGAGGTCTTTACTTAGGGTTTTTCTTTATCACCGTTCATCAGCGTTTATCACTGTTTACTTTGCTTTCCCGGCGTCTCTGTGAAATCTATGATGTCTACTTCACAGAAACCTTTTGCGCAGCTACCGACTCCGCGAGTTTGGCGTAGTCTTTTGCGCCGTGGCAGTCGGGGGCGTAGTCGAAGATGCTTTGGCCGAAGCTTGGTGACTCGGCGAGCTTGATGTTTCTGCGGATCGGTGGGTTGTAGACGACGGCGTTGGCCCAGGGTGCGTCGGTGCCGCGGGCGTCGGTGAGGAAGCTGTTGACGTCGTTGATGACTTCGTTGGCGAGGATGGTGTTGCCTTCGTGCATGCAAAGGACGACGCCGGCGACGGTGAGTGTGGGGTTGATGCCTTGTTTCATCATCGCG
>JAJRRS010000101.1 GCA_024279275.1 Planctomycetota bacterium
GTCGCCGAAGGCCTCAACAGCAAGATCATGACCATCAAACGCCTCGCCGCCGGCTTCCGCAACCGCGAACACTTCAAGACCGCCATCTACTTCCACTGCGGCGGTTTGGACCTATACCCACGATAATCCCGGAAGGACCACCAATCAAAGCCCGGCCGAAAGGTCGGGTTTTTTTATATCCGCAACCATGTGCAAACACCCCACGGTTTACGTTACGATGCCCTGATGTACATGACAGATACACCCTCTCGTGCCCCAGTTGGAAAGCCGCGAACATGCCGAGCCTGATCTCGCGGATACAGACCGGCCTTCGTGCGGCGAAGCGGGGAACGCGCTCGTTCCGCAAGAAGATCAGCGGGCCGACGGTGAAGGGCACGGCGTGGTTGCTGGCGTGGGTTTTCTGGGCTTACCTGTCGCTGGTCTGGCGCACCAGCCGGATCGAATCGTATGGGATCGGCCGAGCGGTCCAAGCCATGAGCCGACACCGCAATATCCTGATGACGTTGTGGCACGAGAACGTCGTGCTGACGCCCTGGGCCATACGGGATTACAAGCCGACCTCGCTCGCCAGCCGCAGCGACATCGGAGAGGTCATCACCGCGGCGTTAGAGCGACAAGGCTTCCACATATTCCGTGGCGGCTCGTCAAAGGGAAAGTCGCGCCGGACCGCTGTCCTCAAGGATCTTGTTCAGCACGTCAAGGATCGTCAGGACGTGCTCCTGGCCTTGGCGGTGGACGGGTCATCAGGCCCGGTCCGGGTACTCAAGCCGGGGATCATCCCGCTATCCAACAAGACCGGGGCACCCATCTTTGCTATCCACGTCATCAGTTCACGATCGGTCAGAGCACGTACCTGGGACCGGACCCGCTTCCCCCTGCCGTTTGGCCGGATCGTTGTCGTGATGGAAGGCCCGCTGCGTTGCGATGACAATAAGTTGGGCGGCAAAGAGTTCCGCCGGCTGCGGGATCAGGCGCAGCTGCTGCTGGAGGACGCGGCGACTCGGGCTGAGTATTTTCTCAAGCACGGCGAACTCCCACCTCCGAACCCCGCTTTAGACCTGGACCCGTCCTACGGCGAGGAAGACAAGCGTACCGGCCGATCACTCTTCCTCCCTCACGAAACCCTGCCGAATCCCAGGCTGATCGAGGAAACGTGAAATGATCCAGCGATTTTCAGTCAAGTGGTAAAAGCTGGCGATGCCCGCTACACTCCCGCCAATCCCACCGTGTTTTACAGGCTCAACAAGCACCTTGGCTAATACTCAACCCACCCCCGCAAGGCTGGCTCTGGAAGACGGCAGCGTCTTTGTCGGAGAGGCCTTTGGTGATACCACGCCCAAAACCCTCGACGCTGAGGTCTGCTTCAATACGTCGCTGAGCGGTTATCAGGAAGTCCTGACAGACCCGTCGTATGCTGGGCAGATCGTGACCATGACCTGCCCGCTGATCGGGAACTACGGCGTCAACGACGGCGATCTGGAATCATCACGGGCACAACCCCGCGGGTTTATCGTCAGGGAATTATCCAATACCGCCAGCAACTACCGGGCGACCCGGGAGCTTTCAGACTGGCTCAGTAACCAGGGCGTGACCGGGATCACCGGCGTAGACACACGGGCACTGACCCGCAAGCTGCGGATACAGGGGGCGCTCAAGGGCGTGCTATCGACCGAGGCAAAAGCCAGCGATGCGGAACTGGTCGAGATGGCGAAACAGGCCCGTGGATTGGTCGGCATCAACCTTGCAAAAGAAGTCAGCCTCACCGAGCCCATCCGCTGGGACCAGGGGCTTGGCGACTGGGTGCCGATCCAAGGAGACGTACCTACGCCAGCCAAGCGTTTTAAGGTGGTCGCACTGGACTGCGGCGCGAAGCTGAATATTTTCAGGAACCTGGTGGACTGCGGTTGCGACGTGACGGTTTTGCCGTACAACGCGGACCCGGTGTTGATGTTGGAGCACAAACCCGACGGGTTGTTTATCTCAAATGGCCCCGGCGATCCGGCGGCGGTCACTGAAACAATCGAATGCCTCAAACAGCTACGCGGCAAGCTGCCGATTTTCGGGATATGCCTGGGGCACCAACTCTTAAGTAGAGCAATCGGGGCCGACACGTTCAAGCTGAAGTTCGGGCATCGCGGCGGCAACCAGCCGGTGCAGAACCTGCTGACACGCAAGGTCGAGATCACCAGCCAGAACCACGGCTTCGCGGTGGATATTGACAGCCTCAAGAAGGCGGGGGGCGAGCCGACGCACATCAACCTCAACGACCAGACGCTCGAAGGGTTTCGCCACGGGACCGAGCCGATCTTCGCGGTGCAGTACCACCCCGAGGCCAGCCCAGGACCGCACGACGCTCGCTACCTGTTCGACTGTTTCATCGACATGATGACCACCGGCCAAAGCCCGACTGGCGAACAGATGGATCGCGCCCAACGACGCCGAAACCTCGTCACCGCTAAGTAAAGTAGTTTTTATACGCCTTCATCTTAATCCCAGCGCGCATGTACGGCGCATGTTAGGCATTGCGCTATGGGTGGGTTGGTGCGATGATGTGGCCTTCACGACACGGAGGTCCACGCCATGCATATCCAAACACACGAACCGATCGAACA
>JAJRRS010000102.1 GCA_024279275.1 Planctomycetota bacterium
CATGTCAAGCCCTGGATAAGGTTCTTCGCGTTGCTTCGAATTAAGCCACATGCTCCACCGCTTGTGTGAGCCCCCGTCAATTCCTTTGAGTTTTAGCCTTGCGACCGTACTCCCCAGGCGGTGTACTTAATACTTTTGCTCCGACCGAGATGGCGTCAAAACCTCCTCGATCTAGTACACATCGTTTAGGGCGTGGACTACCGGGGTATCTAATCCCGTTCGCTCCCCACGCTTTCGTGCCTGAGCGTCAACATCGGCCCAGCAACCTGCCTTCGCCTTTGGCGTTCCTCTAGATATCTACGCATTTCACCGCTCCACCTAGAGTTCCGGTTGCCCCTGCCGAGTTCAAGACTCGCAGTATGCCCTGCAGTTCCACGGTTGAGCCGTGGGATTTCACAAGACACTGACGAGTCCGCCTACGCACCCTTTAAGCCCAGTGATTCTGATTAACGCTTGAGCCCTCTGTATTACCGCGGCTGCTGGCACAGAGTTAGCCGGCTCTTCCTTTGGGTATGGTCATTTGTTTCCTAAACCCTGACAGAAGTTTACACACCGAGGTGCTTCATCCTTCACGCGGCATTGCTCCGTCACGCTTTCGCGCATTGCGGAATATTCGTTACTGCAGCCTCCCGTAGGAGTCCGGGCAGTGTCTCAGTCCCGATGCGGCGGGCCGTGCTCTCACACCCGCTACCCGTCTTAGCCTTGGTGAGCTTTTACCTCACCAACAAGCTGATAGGACGTTTCCCGATCCAGAGGCAGTAAACCTTTGCACGCAAAACCATACGATTTCGCGGGGTTATCAGGTATTATTCCAAGTTTCCCTGGGCTATCCCTGACCTCTGGGCACGTTAGAAACGCATTACTCGCCCTTTCGCCACTGTCCACGGGCCGAAGCCCGCTTCTCGTTCGACTTGCATGTTTTAACCATGCCGCCAGCGTTCAATCTGAGCCAGGATCAAACTCTTCAATTTTATATCTCTGACGATCCCACCGAGATGGTGGGGGTGTCTTCGAATAGAAGGTTGGTCCATAAAATCTCGATAATTCGAGACCGGTCCACACAGCCGAATCTTGCGATCCGACCATGTTTCCATCGGCGGCAAACCGATGGGAGTTCGCCTAATCCTCATCAACTTCCCCTGCAAGCAGGTTGGTTGTCACAAGGGATTAGGCATGCCCGCCATGTGAAGACGACGGACATTGGGTTCTTTTAACCGCATAAACTGGCATGTGAGCACCAGCCATGCGGCCACATTCTTATGGCATTCCCAACTGTTCACTTGTCAAAGATCGATTCATCCGCCACTTCGCAGCAACGGCCAGCCCTTAGTCTTACGACGTGAGGGCCGCGTATGTTAGACATCTTTTGCAAGCTGTCAAGGCCAGATCGTCGCCAGGTCGGCAACTCTCGGCAGAACGTCGTGGACACCAACCCAAAGGTCAGCGTTCCCAACGCAGGAGGAACATTAGAACAGCGCTCACCCCACCTGTCAAGCCCGGCGATCTACACGCCCACACAAACCCCAAAAACTGTTGAAAACCCCGACCAAATGACCGCAAAGCCCTTGCAGCAATAGGTTAAACCACCACACGGATTCTTGATGATCCGACCCCGACTCCACATCGCCGCAGGTCGTTAAACCCACCCCCCGAAGGTAAGATGACCCACCCCGAGGGCGTAACAGGCCCCGTATTGGCAGGTGGCCGAAAAATCGCAAGAACTGGCTAAATCATCGTCCAACACCGAAAGGCTCACTATGTCACAGGGTATCTCCAGAGTCTCAGCATGGTCGTACTCAGCAGTACGCACCACCGCCATCTTCACCCTAGCCCTCGCCTGTTTGTTCACCCCAGCCTGCTCTGATGAACCCAGCCACGAATCCTCCGACGAACCCTCGCCTAATACCGTCGTCCACACCTACACCCTCCGTGGCAAGATCGTCTCCCTGCCCGACGCCTCCAACCCCGCCAGCGAGCTGAAAATTCACCACCAAGCCATCAAGGGTTTTAAGAATGCGCAGGGAGAGGTACACCCGATGCGTGCAATGACGATGGCCTTCCCGCCCGGCCCCGAAGTCTCACTCCAAGAGTTTGCCGTAGGCGATGTCGTCGAGTTTGTCTTCCGTATGCAGTGGGAACCCACCCACGAAATGAGCGCCGACTCCATCAAGAAACTACCCGCCGATACAGAACTGGTGTTTGAGTAGAACACATGACTGAGTAGAACTCTCTCTACCCAACCGCATCGGCAAACCCGTATGAAGCGCCGCGACTTATCGCGCCAGGCACCCCATGCGTCTGATATGCCTACGATCAAAACCCCCGCGACGCCGACAACGTCAGCGCCCCAAAGCTGTCGCTGCCATCCTGCCCCTCAAACTGCTCACTCACAAAAGTCTGCGAATACCCCGCCCCCAGCCTCCAGCCGTCGTAGTGATAATACGCTTCTATGCCAGCCTGAATCTCGCCAACTAGTGTTTGCGCATCCACGCCGTGGCTGTTCTTGTAGCTGTTGCCTTCCAGGAATAAATCGTGCTCAACCACCCGCCCCGCGACACGGATAAAACCGTAGCCACCGCCGCCCTGAGTCGGCCCGCCCGTCGCCGCCGCGACATCACCCAGCCGCCCCGGACCAAAATCGTCCGGTAAATTATGCCCGACCCGCCACGTCGCCCCCGTCGATACGTGCCGATACACACTGCCCGCCGCCAGCTCGACCTGCGGGATCAATTGCTGCGACAACTGTGAATCACCAACCCTTACAGCATCCATATCGACACGCCACTTCCGCCGAAGCGTGAGTTGGGCCGTGACTTCATCCGCCAACTGATTGTCCCAGCCCTTGGGTTCGTCCAGGTCCAGCCAGTCGTGGATATTTTTTTGCGCCTGCTCCGCCCAAGACGACGGCCCGACCACACCGATGTCCAACTGCGCGTGGTCGAAAATCTGGCCATTGGCACGCTGCACATAGACCCCGCCGAACAGGTAGCCCGCATAGGGGCGGTCTTTCCTTAGTAGCCGACGTGCCGCGGTGTTCTCCGGCGTGAAGATCAACTGCCCGAAGATATACCCCGCCGCCGTCTGATCGAAAGACTCCCCCAGCGTGGCGGTTTCGGCGAACCCACGGACCCAGTCGGGCTGATGCGCAAACGTGACCGCGCTGCCGTTGGTGTAGTGACGGTCCTGCCCGTTGTTACGCTTGAGAATCGAGCCGTCGTTCTCCCAATAGAGCGTGACCGTAAAGGGGCTGGATTCCTCGACGGCTTCTGCGATCGTTTGCGAAGCATTCACGTCGGCGACCGAGCCTGAATCGTTTTGCGCTCGACACACACTCACCGAAACACACAAAACCACAGCGATCAGAATCGTTTTGTAAATCATCTGCAAACCCCGCCTCGAGTATGTTGATGCCGTGCCTGGTATGTGTAATCGGCCAGTTAAAAATCGGATCAATGAACCAACCCCTCTGTGATTGTTGGTGACGCGGTTCTACTTACATATTCGGTCAATTCAGGGAAAAACTCGTGAAAATCATCCGCGAACTCACCTCCATGAATACGCAACGCTTCCACCGCATGATCCAACTCGACCGGCCTGCCCAACCGCTCGCTAAAACGTGCCGACATCATCTTCAGTATACGTTGCATCCCATCGACGCTGGCATACGAACGCAACCAGTCCTGCTCGATCATCCGCCCCGTGACCGCAGGCATCGGGTCAGGCATAAGACCCGTGCCATCCACTAACGCCGCATGCGCCCGGTCGATGAAGTCATCCAGCGGCTCGTCGTGATAACGATCCCACTCCCGCGCGAGGACGTGGTCGTAAAACATATCGGTAAGGATCGCGCTGTACCGCCCGTGCCGTGCGCGCAACCGTGCCCGACTACGTGCAAAGACCGGATGGGTATCCGTAAATGCATCGACACGCTTGTGGTTCTTCGCCCCCGCCAACACCTCGGGGTCCAGGTCCTTGCTTAAAGGCCCCGGCACCAGGTCCGGGAGCAGGTTCCCAACCATCGAAGCGGGTGTTGGATCAGCGAGATACAGGTGTGCAAGGAAATTCACCCCCCGAGTGTGGTCAAGGCAGAGGATGATTGCAAATATGTGCCTGAAAGGCACACGTCGGCGCGGTTCGCCCCACCCCCGGATACCCCCCCGGATATCTTCCGAATAAACCCGGAAGATATCCGGGGGGGGGCGTGGTGACCGCGCCAACGAGGCCGAACAAGGAGTCCGTATCAGGCCCTTAAGACGAAGAAGAACGAAGAAGAACAAAGAAGAAGGTTTCGCTAAAAATACCCCGATCATCACGGCACAACAGCCAAGGACCTATGACATCAAATTTCTCCGGTCGCTGTTGAGGATGTCTACCAGGCTACGACGGGGTTGATGCAATAGGCTCTGAAGCAAGCCTCACGCAGCAACCCCAACCATTGCCGAAACGCCTGTAAGCGGACATCGAGGGTGTCTAGCCGGATCATCCAGGCTGGCCATTTGGTAAAGCTCCAGGGTGACATCGTCCAGCCGATCCGCCCGCTCATCGAACCAGGTCATCAGGTCGGCGAACCGGATCGCCTCACGGAACCCCGGCAGTCTGGCTAACAAAAACAGCACAAAAGCACTGGTCAAAGCACGATCCTCAATAGTCCGATCATCCCCGTGGCAGAATAGGCCATCCTCCATCTGCATCGCACACAGCGACGCCAAGGCCCGATCCAGTGCATCGCCCAGGTCTGGGCAGCTCTGGGTGTTTCGCCCGTGATGCTCCCGCAAAACCGCCGCCAACCCCCCCACTGCCGTTGCCGTCGCCAGTGGATCCCGGTCACATGTGCCTTGGAACGACCCATCAGGCCCTTGCCCATCGAGCAGAGCGGCGGTCATGTCTCGGCTAAGCGGTGTCGGGCCGTAGGTCAGCTCGACCAGCCTCCGCAGCCCCAGCCCCGCCGCCGCGACCGGCTGGGTTAGCCTCGCCTGCAGTGCCAGGGGCATCGTCGTGCCGTTGTCCGCCAGGCAGCCGATCATCCGGCCGTGATCCTGGGTGTCGAAGAGCTTCTTAATGAGATTGTCGCTGAGCATAGGAACCTCCGTGTTAAATACGGTATCTGTTAGGACCGATCATAAACCAAACAATCGACCAAGTCAAGAGTTTTGTCCAGTAAATGTTCGGGTATTTTTCAAACCGATCACCAAGGCCATTTTCTTGGGGCTGAACACCGGGTGGTGGAGGTCCGCAATCGGGCCACCATATATTGTGGATGCCGGATCAACAGGTGTGCTGTAGGCAGATATGCTCGGACTCCAGCCCTGCTTCGACGGTCAGATAATGCGCAGAAAAAAACCTCCGCCACAGGGCTCCGATCCTGTGGGCAGAGGCGCGCCACGGCTAACGAGAGATTTCCGTCAGGCCGGCTAAATTCTACTTCGGACACCTATCGTATCGGTTGGAATCGGTCCGTGTCAACGAAGGTTGTCGGCAATTCAATAAAACCATAAGAATATACAAACACAATAGATACGGAAATTATAGAGATGTTCATTTCTCCGGAATCCAGCCGTAACTGCCATAGCGGAGCGAGTTTGTGTACGCCACGCCAAGCGGGCCACAGGGGGAGAAAATTTTGCATTTTGAACAGATTTTCCGCGCCAGCCACCTCCACCACAGACCACCAAAATCAATAAATCCCAAGGTGAGGCAAGGCCAAATGGGGGGGCCTTGATACAATCGTAGTTCACAGTTAGCGATGTGATGCTATGACCCCAAAAAACACCCCGGGAAAGCGTTTTCGATCAGCCGTTGCGGCCCAGCAACCCCTGCAGGTTGTGGGCGTGATCAACGCGTATTGTGCACTGCTCGCACAACGAGCCGGGTTCCAGGCGCTATACCTCTCCGGCGCAGGCGTCGCCAACGCCTCGCACGGCCTACCCGACCTCGGCATGACCGGATTAGCAGACGTCCTGGAAGACGCCCGACGCATCACCGCCGCGACCGATCTGCCTCTATTAGTCGATATCGACACTGGCTTCGGCGGAGCGTTTAACATCGCCCGAACCGTCAGCGAGCTTAGTCGGGCCGGGGTCGCCGCCATCCATATGGAAGACCAGGTCGCCACCAAGCGTTGCGGCCACCGCCCTGGTAAGAAGCTGGTCAGCGACACCGAGATGGCCGACCGGGTCAAAGCAGCACTCGATGCACGCGAAGATGATCAGTTCGTCGTGATGGCCCGGACCGATGCCTACTCCGTCGAAGGCCTGGACCGCGCGATAGAGCGCGCCTTGTGCTACGTCGATGCCGGCGCCGACATGATCTTCGCCGAGGCGATGACCACACTGGATGAATACCAACAATTCACTCAGGCCGTGTCCGTCCCCGTCTTGGCGAACGTCACCGAATTCGGCAAGACGCCGATGTTCACCACCGATGAACTTCGCGAAGCAGGCGTTGCCATCGCGCTCTACCCGCTATCCGCCTTTCGGGCCATGAACGCCGCAGCACTGCACGTCTTTGAGACACTGAAAAAACAAGGCACACAAAAATCGCTGCTCGACCAGATGCAGACCCGGGACGAATTGTACGACGTATTGGATTACCACAGCTACGAAAACAAACTGGACAAACTGTTCGGTAAGGAGCAACAAGAAGATGAGCGATAAGGCGAAGTCGGACTCGAAATCAGGGGGATTGGCTGGGGTCGTGGTAGGCAACACAAGTGTTTGTACCGTCGGCAAGGAGGGCCACAGCCTTCTGTACCGCGGATATTCCGTCAACGACCTCGCCGAACACGCGACGTTCGAGGAAGTTGCTTATCTATTATTGGAAGGCGAACTCCCGGGCGCAGCTCAACTCGCCGACTACCGCGTCAGGCTTAAAGCGCAACGCGATATCCCCCAGCCGATCAAAGATATCCTCGAAAAACTCCCCGCCGACGCACACCCGATGGACGTGCTGCGCACCGCGTGCTCGGCATTAGGCTGCGTCGAACCCGAAACCGCTGACAACACCCTCGAAAAAATCACCGACCGCCTCCTGGGTATCTTCCCCTCCTTCTTAATGTACTGGTATCACTTCAGCCACTCCGGCAAACGCATCGATACCGATACTCCCGAAAACTCCATCGCCGGCCACTTCCTGCACCTGCTGAACGGCCAATCACCCAGCGAGCTCCAGGAACGCGCCTGCGATGCCTCGCTCACCCTCTACGCCGAGCACGGCTTCAACGCCTCGACCTTCGCCGGCCGCGTCGCCGTCTCCACACTCGCGGATTCATACTCAGGTATCACCGCCGCCATCGGCACACTCTCCGGGCCTTTGCACGGCGGCGCAAACGAACAGGCCATGGCACTTATCGAAAAATTCAAGGACCCCGACGACGCAGAAGCCGGCATCCTCAAAGCACTCGCCGCCAAACAAAAAATCATGGGCTTCGGCCACCGCGTCTACAAAATCCGCGATCCACGCTCTGATGTCATTAAAGGCTGGTCCAAAAAACTCGCCGACAGCCTCGGCGACGACAAGCTCTACCAGATATCCGTCCGCGTCGAAGAAGTCATGATGCGTGAGAAAAAGATGTTCCCCAACCTCGACTTCTTCAGCGCAAGCGCGTATCACCAGATGGGCATCCCTACCGAACTGTTCACCCCCATCTTCGTCTTCGCACGCACCGCCGGCTGGATCGCACACATCATCGAACAACGTGTCGACAACAAACTCATCCGCCCAAGTGCCCAATACATCGGCCCCGAACCCCGCACCTGGCTCCCCATCGAGCAACGCTAAACCTCAACAGCCGCTTACGATTTAGCGATTCTTCACAACTACAAACAAAGAACATTAACCACGGAGGCACAGAGGCGTAGAGAAGACGATGAAACAGTGATGAACGCAGATGAACGCTGATAAAGAAAAATAATTAGTGAATTAAACGCCTCCTCCCACCAGCGTTTATCAGCGTTCATCACTGTTACTATTTCCTGTCTTCTCTGTGTCTCTGTGTCTCTGTGTCTCTGTGTTTCAATCCCCAGGCTCCCCCATGACACCACCCCGCCAGCCCGACCAGCTCCTCGCCGACATCGCCGACTACGTCTGCAACTATCAGATCGACAGCGACGAAGCCTACCGCACCGCGCGCTACTGCCTGATGGACAGCTTAGGCTGCGCGCTACTGGCACTGAAATATCCCGCCTGCACAAAGCTACTCGGCGGCGCAGTACCCGGCACCCCCGGCACTACTCATGATCCGGTCCCCAACGGCGCCCGCGTCCCCGGCACCGACTACCAACTCGACCCCGTTCAAGCCGCCTTCACGCTCGGGGCCATGATCCGTTGGCTCGATTACAACGACACCTGGCTCGCCGCCGAATGGGGCCATCCGTCTGACAACCTCGGCGGCATCCTCACACTCGCCGACTACCTCACACGACAACACGCCGCACACAACACACACAAAACATTCACCGTCCGCGACATACTCACCGCCGCCATCAAAGCCCACGAAATCCAAGGCATCATCGCGCTGGACAACGCATTCAACCGCGTCGGACTCGACCACGTCATCCTCGTCCGCATCGCCACCACCGCCGTCGCCGCACACATGCTCGGCTGCACACGCGACCAAATC
>JAJRRS010000103.1 GCA_024279275.1 Planctomycetota bacterium
GCAACCGTATCTTCGCTGATCAGGACGAACTGTGGGACGCATGTGTGGTGGCCTGGAACCACCTGGGTCCCCAACGCCTGGCCAGCATCTGCCACACCGATTGGGTCGCGCTGGAATTAAGATGAAGGCGTATAATACCCATTCGCAGCCACTCTAAGATCAGATTTCACAGTGGTTAAAGGTGCCCCCCCCCACTCAACACTACTGCACGAGTCCCTTGGTCAGTCGCATGAATGCGGTTTCGAGGTTGACTTTTTCTTCTTCGAGGCGGGTGAGTGCGAAGCCTTCGGTGACGAGTTTGTGGGCGATGCGTGCGGTGCTTTCGCCCCCGGAGCCCCCGCCCCCGGAGTCTCTGGATTCCCCGCCCCCGGAGTTGCTGGCCCCGGAGTCTCTGGCGTCTTCGGGGGTGGCGTTGAGTGTGACTTTGATGTGGTTGTTGGTGATTTCGGCGGTGGTGACGCCTGGTAATTGGCGGATGAGTTGTGCGGCTTGTTCGGTGCGTTGGGCGACGGCGACGTGGAGGATTGCGGCTCCCCCGGAGCGTGCGCGGTTGAGGATATCTTGCATGGTGCCGTTGTATTTGAGTTCGCCCTGCTCGATGATGCCGACGCGGTTACAGAGGTCGGCGAGTTCCAGGAGGATGTGCGAGCTGATGAGGATGGTTTTACCCATACGGTGGAGTTCTTTTAGGAGTTCGCGCATTTCTATTCGTGCGCGTGGGTCCAGGCCGGAGGCGGGTTCGTCCAGGAGGAGGACCTTGGGGTCGTGCAGGAGGACGCGGGCGACGGAGAGGCGTTGCTGCATGCCGCGGGAGAGAGAGTTGACCTCGGCGTCGATTTTGTAGGCCATGTCGGTGAGGTCCAGGACGTCGCCGATGACTTGTTTTCGTTTGTCGCCCTTGATGTTGTAGGTGGCGGCGAAGAACTCGAGGTATTCCTGGACGACCATGTCGTCGTATGAGCCGAAGTAGTCGGGGACGTAGCCGATGACGGATCGGACTTGTCGTGCGTTGACGGGGCCGACGGATAGGCCGTCGATGCGAGCTTCGCCCCAGGTGGGTTTGAGTAGAGTGGAGAGGACTTTGATGGTGGTGGTTTTGCCTGCGCCGTTTGGTCCGATGAATCCGAAGCAGTCGCCCTGGTTGATCTCGAGGTTGAGGTTGGAGAGGGCCATGAGATCGCCGTAGCGTTTGGTGAGGTTGATGGTCTGGATCATGGGGATGGGCATAGAGATATTGTAGCGGTGTGGGGGTGGGAGTGCTGATTTGTGAGTGCTGAATGCTGAGGTCAGGAGGGGGGGGATTTGTGATTGATGATGTGGGGGAGGGGGAGAAGGGGGGAAGGGTGAGGTTTGAGTGCTGAGTGTTGAGGTTTGTAGGGGGAGGGTATTTGTTTTACTTGAAGTCGTAGACCCATCGAACGACGGTCCAGCCGGCGGAGGGGATTTCGTTGTTGTCGACGGTTAGGGGGATGGGGATGGGGGAGTTTTGGAGGTGTCCGATGATGATGAGTCTTTGGCCAGCGAGGAGGCGTGTGATGTCGAGTTGTTTGCCGAGGGGGCGTTGGTAGGAGTTGGCGTAGGGGTATTCGGGCTGGCGGAAATCGGGCGGCGGGAGTGTGTCGAAGAAGGTGAGCAGTTGGATGTATTGGATGGTATCGGTGGAGGAGATGGGGGCTTGGGTGCCAGTGGCGTTGATGAGTTTTTGGCCGGGCTTGGCGTCCATGACATTGCCGAGGAAGCCTTCGCGGGTGAGGCTTCGGTTGGTGTATATGCCGTTTTTTGGTCGCTGTACGAGTGGTACGCCGTTGGTGAGTTGGCCGAGGTCGAGGATTTGTTTGGGTTTCCAGTTGGCGAGTTGCCAGATGAGGGGTGTTTTGTTTTGGCCGGGGCAGTAGAGGATGCGTACGTTGGTGAGTGTGCCGGGGAGGCCGTGGGAGAGTTTGCCTGTGGGTAAGGCGTGTGTAATTTTGAGTTTGCCTTGTGGGAGGATGATGGGTTTGGCGAGTCCGGTTTGTGTTTTGTCGATTCGGCCGAGGAAGTCGATTTCGAGTTGTTTGGCGGTGGAGCGGAAGGGGATGTTGGCGGCGTTGGGTGAGCCGGCGTCGAGTGTGTAGGTTTGAGGATCGACGAAGCTGGTGTCGCCGACGCCGGTGGTCATGCCGGGGCTTGCGAGCGTGTTGCGTGCGGCGGGGTGGTCGGGGTCGATCTGGATGTTCTGGTTTGCGAATGTGGGGATGTAGATGGAGAGCCAACTGTGTGCGAGGACTACTGGTGAGTCTGCGTTTGCGGTGAGTACGGTGAAGTGGGAGATGGCGGGTTTGCTGGGCGCGAAGAGCCAGGCACCCGCCCAGCTAATAGCGGAGAAACCCAGGACGACGGCGGTGAAGAGGAGCCAGCTATGGCGTGATGCGTTTTTATTTTTGAGAGCGAAGAAGCTGAGCGGACCTGCGGCGATCCAGTAGAGGCCGAAGAGTAGGATGGCGATGAGCAGCGCGGTGGCTGCGGTGCCTCGCATGGAGACACGGGCGGGGATGAAGTGTCCGAGGTTGATGACATTTCGGCTGGCGGGTCTGGACATTTTGACGTTGCTGATGTCAGCGTCGATGCGTGCTTTGGTGAAGACGGGAGCCTGCCACATGAAGACGTCGTTCCAGATGGGGAATTTGCCGTTGGGCAGGCCCATGTGTGAGAAGCGTTGGTCGGCGAGGTCGATGCCGATGAGTGTGACGCGGCCAGCGCCGAAGCGTTTGGCGACGATGACGGGGCGGGTGTCGTCTTGTGAAAGTGACTTGATAACTTCGACGCCGTCGCCGGGTTGAGTCTTGAAGGTGGTGATGTCCACGTCGACCACTTCTTCGCTTGTTGGTGCTCCAAGCCAGCTTGGCGGTCGTATTTCGATGCGGTGCATTTGGTCGGCTTTGACGGGTAGTAGGTCGGCGAGGGGGGAGCCTGTCCATGTCTGGCCGAAGGCGGGCAGGACGATGACCAGGTGGCCGCCGCGTCGTATCCATTGGCGGAGTGCTAGTTGTGTGCTGCTAGAAACCAGTGGGTCGTCGGGGTCGCCGCCTGCGCTTGACCAGACGAGTGTGTCGATGGCGGATAAGCCGTACCAGCGGTCGGGGAGTGTTGTTAGAGACAGGCCTGAGATCAGGGAGAGCGGTTCGTGTGTGGTGGCTTGATAGGTGTAGGCGTTGAGGCCCATGTCGTTTCCGCCGGTGATGCCGATGAGGCGTTGCGCGGGAGGGTGGATGTTCGTGGAGCGGACTTCTTCACGAGCGAGTTCGACGGTGGCGTCGTCGTTGAGTATCTGGATGGTCCAGTGGTTGTCGCGTCGTGCTTTGAAGGGGAGTGGGCCGTAGACCCATGCGTGGTGGGTGCCTAGGGCATCGAGCGTGACGCGGCGTTGGGCCATGACGCGGTCGCCGTCGGCGTCATTGAGGAGCCAGCGGCAGATGACCTGTCGGGGTTCGGCGGATCGGTTTTCGAGTGTGAGGCGTATGGGTGTCCATGACCCGAGTCGTGATTGGCCTGCGAGGCCGAGGTGTTCTTGGGGGACTTCAAGGCGGAGGTCGTCGATCTGTGCGCGGGCGGTGCTCGTGGTAAGCAGAAGCAGGCCGAGGATGAAGCCGGCGATCGGTATTTTGCAGGCCCCGCGCATGGTGAAAGTGTAGCGGGTACGGGGAGGCAAGGCGCGGAGATGGGGTGTTAGAGCGTATTTACTTTGTTCGTAGAGTTGGGTTTACGGTTCGGGTTGTTGGTGGCGTACAGAGCGCGCCGCGTGGCCGCGACGGCTAAACCTCGCTGACTATATTGGAAGTAGAACTGCTGTGAAGGCGTTTGTTTTACGGTTATGCGGACTCATATCAGCCGATAACGGGAGGTGGTTGGGTTATGGTGAAGGCGCGATGGGGAGTAGCCCGATAGGCAGGTTGTGACGTCGATACCCCCCATGCTGATTTGGTTGATACTGGGCCTGCTGGTTTATTGCCTGGCGACGTCGGTGGCGGCGGTGCTGGCGGCGCGGGCGCACTTTGAGACATCCCGGCACGACCTGATCGTGCGATCCAAGCAGATGCGGCTTGCATACCTGCGATCGCTGAATGAGAAGATGACCGGTGAGGTTGATGACAGCGTGGTGATCGAGGATGAGCCGGTCAATCAGGCGGCATAATTCCCAGCGATCCAAGGGTTTTTCCCCCAGCTATATTTACCAATGCGAAAGATTCGGGCTTAAGAAGTCTGGATTTTTCTATGTATTCAGGGGGCTATGCTTTAATCTATAACATCTGAATACGCTGGCGGTGAGCGGTCGCCCAACACAGATGAAATGGAGTAATCAGCTATGCGTTATCCGGTCACGGTCTGCGCACGATGTTCAAGCGGTGTTGAGCTGGGTCTTCCTGGCTTGCGGGCGAAGTGCGGGGTGGTGATTGCGATTTTTTTGTGTTGGGTAGCTCAGCTCAGGCGGGTACGGCGATTAACTTTACCCCCCTACCGAACTCGGCGATTGATGCGCCCTTTAATAGTCCTCAGGAATTGAACACGCCGTTCCTTTTGTCAAACGGTATATCGTCGCAGGTCTCGCTGGTGTCGAAAAACGATCCGGATTATCTCAGCGCTACGAAGCTGGGGAACTGGGACATGATCACGACCAATGAGACCGGGCCTGATGCGGGGCGGTATCTTTTTATTGCGCATGAGACAGGCAGTAACGCGGGTGTGTCACGATACGACCGCACGACGGGACAGTCGGTCAACCTTGGCTTCAACAATTCATGGGGCGCGTTCGACGGGTCAACGTGGACACCCTGGGGGACGGTGATCACCGGCGAGGAGTGGGCGGGGCAGGGTCGATTATTTGAGGTTACGAATCCTCTGGATGACCCGGCCACGACGACGATCAACATCGTTGAACGGACGGCGATCGCTAATGTCTCGCAGGAAGGGCTGAAGTTTGATTCGGCAGGAAACCTCTATTACATCGATGAGACGAATGGCGGGGGGCTTTATAAGTTCGCTCCGACAAAACCCAATACGGTTTCGGCGCTGACCCAGGGGCAGACGTTTGTGCTTAAAGATGACCTGGCTGGTGACGGGGCGAATATCGGTGCGGCGAGTTGGGAGCCGTTGACTGATGCGGTGGGCAATACGCTGCCGGGGATCACGGACCCGTTTACCGTGACCGGTGGAAACACACGGCCGGGACGGACTGCGGCGAATGATGTGGGTGCTACGGATTATTTCAGGCCGGAGGACTTGGAGATCGGCAGACTCGCCAATGGGAATGAAGTGCTGTACATGGCGACGACCACGACCGACCAGATTTTTTCGATCGAGTTGACAAGCACCAGTTCGGTGACGGTCCGGGAGTTTGTCAGTAACTTGACGATCGATGCGGCGACCGGCGTAAGCGTGGACGCTCCCGGGGATATTTTTGAGAACCCTGATAACCTGGCGATCGACGCCTTTGGGAATCTGTACGTCCTGGAAGATTCGGGGACCGGCGACATCTGGTTTATTGAAGATACGAACAACGACGGTGTGGCCGAGCGGATTGCACGCTGGGCATCGCTGGGTGTACGCAGTGCTGAGCCGACCGGGCTGTACTTCGATCCAATCAACCCGGGGCTGGCTTATGTGAATGTGCAGCACCCCTCCAGTGGTAACGACAACCTGATCCAGTTTGTCGTTCCGATCGTTGGTGATCTAAATGGGGATGGATTTGTCGAGATCGATGACCTGAATATCGTGCTGGACAATTGGAATCAGAACGTGCCGCCGGGCGATCCGTTGGCTGATCCCAGTGGTGATGGGTTTGTGGGGATTGATGATCTGAATGAAGTGTTGGGGGATTGGAACGCGGGGACGCCGCCGCCCCCAAGTGAGGGTGCTGTGATCCCAGAGCCGGGGACGGTGTTGATGGTGTGTGCTGGTGGGTTGAGTCTGCTTAGGCACAGGTGGGTGCGTTAAGACACGTTGGTATGACAGGCGGCACGTTTCGGCGGGAGCCGTACCATGATGGGGGAGATGGAGTAATAAGGCGGGTTGGATACGCCTGTGTTGCCGGGAACACGGTTATTGATTCTATCAATCACGGTATCGGTGTGTTACAATATATGCTGGTCCGGCTGCAGGTTGTGACGTTCGTCAGGCTGAGCCGGTAAGTGAGTGATGACATAATCTTGAGGGAGGGAAAGCATGCAAGGGTATTTGTGTCGTATTGGGGTTGTCGTAGTCGCGCTGGCGTTGGTGCCGGTTGCCGAGGCATCCAGTTTTGCGGTCTTGCTGGACGCGGGTTCGGCGGGACAGGGCGAGGCCTTGACGATCAGCAACCCGCTGTATCAGCCCGGCGCGACCCAAGGTGAGAGCGTGCTGTATTCCGAGCGTGTGCAGTCGATCACACTGGACCTGAATCAGATCTGGTTGGCGGCGGGCGAAGATGCTCTGTTGACGGTCTTGACCGGCGGCGATATTCCGCCGACCGGGAATCAATCGCTGGCGCGCGACGCTGGGTATTTCGGTTTTAGCGTGGCGATGACGTCCGTCAGCAGCGGTCAGCCGATCACAGATTTGTTGTTTGATGTCGAGTTTCAGTTCACGATCCCGGCGGTGAAACCCGACCCTGTTGGGGGTCTGCCCGATACGCTTGCCGGCGGTGTGCTGGGTTTTTATAACGAACAGACCATGATGTGGGAGGCCGAAGACGTGGACCCAGGCTCCCCCCCGGGCGGTGGCTGCGCGGGGAATAACGACAAGGTCTGTGGCACGACAAACCACTTCACGGTCTTTGTCCTGGGCGACCCTGTTAACCTGCCTGAGCCGGGGACGTTGGGGTTGCTGGGGGTGGGTGCTTTGGGGTTGATGAGAGGCAGGGGTGGGCGGTAAGGGGGAACCCGCGTCTTCGCTGCGCTTAGAGCGCGGCGTTGGGGGAGGGGCGGATCCGCGCGACAAGTCACGACGTTTTGTGGGGGGATCGCTAAGCCGCAAGCGTGGGTGTGGTGCTTGATACGATGCCGACAACCGGATTAACCGGCACAGGTCGGAGGGTTTGACAGGTGCGACATGGTTATGGGTCAAGACTGGATCGGTGCGGGCCGATCCGGGTGAGTATGGCTGAACATACTTCCTCGAATCCGTCGGAGAAGCGGCGCTCGCCGCGATTACGCAATCAGCACGCGACCAGCTTGTTTGGTGAGGTGTTTGACCTGTCGGCTGGGGGGATGAAGATATTTCGTAAGAGTTCCAAACTCGTTGAGATCGGGGAAGATTTTACAGTTGATCTGCAGTGTGAGCATCTTAGCGCGGCGGTGTGTGTACGTGTGGTGCATCGGGAGTGCGTGGGGTTTCATCGGCATGTGTACGGGGTCGAGTTTGTTGGGTTGGATAGTGCGTTGAGTGCGAAGATTGGGCGGGTGATTGAGGCGGCGTGTGAGCCTTGTGCGTGTCCGTCTTGCTGGATTGCGGCGTAGGTCCGGGGGAGAGACAATAGAAAATTTCATTTGGGGGGGGGAGACCCGCGTCTTCGCTGCGCTTAGAGCGCGGCGTTGGGGATACACAACTAGTGTTTGGGGAGGTGGCCCGTCTCTTCGCTGCGCGATGATTGCGGCTTGGGGGGAATCACAACCATTGTTGATTTGGAGGCAGAGATATCCGCATCTTCGCTGCGCTCAGAGCGCGGCGTTGAGTGGGGGTGAGTGTGACTGGCGCGGTGAGGCGCGGTGCTTTGTGGGGCGCTAAACCGCAAGCGTGGATTGGGGGCGTCAGGTTTATCCCATTACCAATAGCAGCAAGGTGTTTTACACGCTAATTGGCGTGGTGGTTTCTATGAGGTGGTAGCGGAAGGCGTCGGCGATGGCTTGCCAGCTTGCGTCGATGATGTTTTCATTGACGCCGATGGTGGTGATGTATCGTGTGACGTTGTTGTCGCCGTTCTCGCGGACGGCAAACTCGGCGATGACGCGGACCTTGGCGGCGGACTCGGCGGTGGGGTTGACGACGCGGACCTTGTAGTCGGCGAGGTGGACGTTGGCGATCTGGGGGTAGTGGTCTTTAAGAGCTTTGCGTAGAGCGCCGTCCAGGGCGTTGACGGGGCCATCCCCTTCTGCGACGCGGTGCTCGGTTTGGCCGTTGGTGCGCAGCTTGACGGTGGCTTCGGTGGTGGGTGCTTCTTGGCCACGGCGGAGGATGACGCAGCGGTAGTGGTCTAATTCCCAGAAGTCCGGGAGCTTGCCCATCGCGTCGTAGAGCAGCAGCTCGAAGCTGGCTTGGGCGGCCTCGAAGTGGTAGCCCTGGTGTTCTAATTCCTGGACGCGTTGGAGGACTTTGCGTTGGAGGTCTTTGTCGTCCTTGATGGAGAATTTCTCGCCGAGTGTGGCGGCGATATTGCTTGCGCCGGAGAGTTCACTGACGAGGATGCGTCGTTCGTTGCCGACGAGGGCTGGTTCGACGTGTTCGTAGGAGTGTGCGATGCGTTGTACGGCGTGGACGTGCATGCCGCCCTTGTGTGCAAAGGCGGAGGTGCCGACGTAGGGTTGGCAAGAGGAGAGGGGGAGGTTGGCGCGTTCGTAGACAGCGCGGGAGAGCTTGGTGAGGCCGTGGAGGTTTTCTGCGGTGAGGCAGTCGTAGCCGAGCTTGAGTCGGAGGTTGGCGATGATGGTGGTGAGGTCGACGTTGCCGCAGCGTTCGCCGATGCCGTTGATGGTGCCTTGGACCTGGACGGCGCCAGCTTGCACCGCTGCGAGGGAGTTGGCGACGGCGAGGCCTGCGTCGTTGTGGGTATGGATGGCGATCTTCACGTCCGGGCCGAGCGCTTGTTGCAGTTCGGTAACGGACTGGGTGATCCAGTCGGGCATTGATCCGCCGTTGGTGTCGCAGAGTACGAGTCGGCTTGCGCCACCTTCGACAGCGGCGCGAAGGGTTGCCAGTGCGTATTCTTTGTTGGCGTGGTAGCCGTCAAAGAAGTGTTCGGCATCGTAGAAGACTTCTTCGCAGTCGGGGCCGGTCTTACAGAAGGCCAGGGAGTCGCGGATCATGGCGAGGTTTTCGTCACGGCTGATGCGCAGGACTTCATCGACGTGGAGGTCCCATGTTTTGCCGACGATGGTGATGATGGGCGAGCCGGAGGCGACGAGGGATTTCATGCCGGTGTCGTCGGCGGGGTCGATGTTTTTTCGGCGTGTCATGCCGAAGGCGCAGACCTTGGCGTGTTTGAGGTCGAGCTTCTGGACTTCCTGGAAGTAGGCCTCGTCCTTGGGGTTGGATAAGGGGTAGCCGCCCTCGATGAAGTCGATGCCGACGGAGTCGAGGAGTTGGGTGATTTTGAGCTTGTCGACGAGGGAGAGGTTGACGCCTTCGCCTTGGGTGCCGTCGCGGAGGGTGGTGTCGTATATTTCGATGCGTCGTTTGGTGGTATTGGGTGTGTTCATGGTCTTAGTCTCGGGCGGGTCATTTGGGAAGCATCGTGATCGGTGTAGTCAATCGCTAGGATTTTACAAAAGACAAGGAAGAAGAGTTGACAGGATGGACAAGATGGGGATTGGGTTTTCTTGGTTCATCATCCTGTTTATCCTGTCATCCTGTCTATAGCCTTGATTTTGGTCTTGCTGTGTTGGGAGTCATGGTTCAAGGGTTACGAAAAAACCCCGCCGGTTGGGCAGGGCAGTGTCTAGTCTAAAAAGAATCAGAAAGCGGCAGCCCTACCGTGGTGAGGTTTGAATGGTAATCTCAATAATAATGGTGGCTACGGGCATGAGTTCATTATATCGTCCGTTGGGTGGTTGGCAAGTGAGATATTTTGGGTGATGTTGCGTTGAGAGTGGGATTGATTGTTGCAACGGCTGCTGAAGCGGCCTCAGCCGGGGGCCGGGGTTGTTTAGGAGTTCATAAGAAATACTGTGGCGGGGTTCGTATAATCCGTACCCCCCTACTCTCTATGGAAGACATCATGCCTGCTGATACCCCCGGTTCCCCCGATCTCCCCGGTTCCCCCGGTTCCCCCCCACTGCTTGTTGATGATCCGCATCCGTGGACCCGTAGGCTGGGTGTGTGGCTGGTGGTGGTGACGTTTTTATTGATCGGGACGGGTGGGCTGGTGACGAGTTATAACGCGGGGTTGGCGGTGCCGGATTGGCCGGGGAGTTTTGGAAATTGGATATTTTTGCCGGCGCGGATCTGGTCGGATCTGGCGGTGATGCTGGAACACAACCATCGGCTGACCGGGCAGGTGGCTGGGCTGATCTGTATCGCGACGGTGGTGGCATCGATGCGGGCGTTTGGTTGGCGTAGCAGGGTGGCGGTGCTGGCTTGGGTGGTGTTGGCTGCTTACATCTATCAAGGCGTGATGGGTGGTTTGCGTGTGACGGAGAAGTCGGTGCCGTTGGCGGTGATTCACGGGGTGCAGGGACAACTATTGTTTATGTTGGTCGTGGTGCTTGCGAATTGTCTGGGCAGGTGGCCGGGGCGGGTTAAGGCGGCGATGGCGGTGCGCAGAGGGGAGGCGATCACGCTTGATGGCAAGGGGGAATCCGCGTCTTCGCTGCGTTCAGAGCGCGGCGTTGGGGGTGTGATATCGGGGGATGACTCAGGGGGGAAATCCGGGGGTGGGGGTGTGATTTCTGGGGCGGTGTATGGGCTGTGTATCGCGTTTGTGGTGTGTATGGTTTTGCAACTGACGCTGGGTGCGGTGATTCGGCATACGAATTCTGCTTCGGCGATCCCCGATGCGCCGGCGGTGTATGGGGGGTTCTTCCCGCCGACGGATGAGGCGGTGATTGCGGAGAAGTTTTATGAGTTGGGTGGCGGTGAGTGGCAGATCTATACCAGGGAGCCGGCGTTGGCGATGGAGGCGGTTGATGGGGATGAGACGCCGGACGTTTTGGATCACACGCCTCGGGTAGCGGCGACGCCGCCGAGTGTTGGGCTGGTGCATAACCAGTACATGCATCGTGTGATGGGGATGGTGGTGCTGCCGGTGCTTGGGTTTGGGTTGATTCACATGTTGATGAAGGTTTACAAGGACGTGCCTGGGAAGTCGGGGGAGCCGGGAACTCCGGGGGTGCCGGGGCTGCGTGTGCCGGTGGGGGTTGGTTCGATCTTGTTTGTGTTGCAGGTGTTGCTGGGGATGAGTGTGATCTGGTCGAAGGAGAGTCCGTATGTGGCGTCGAGCCATCAGGCGGTGGGTGCGGCGTTGCTGGGTGTGGCGACGTTGGTGTTGATCCGGGTACACTGGGTGCGGAAATTGACCGTATCAAGCCGATAAAGAGCAGATAGGACTCGATGAACCAGGCAACCGCATCAAAACCGTCGTTCCCGGAGACTCCCCCGGAGACTCCCCCGGAGACTTCCCCGGATTCCCCCGCTGCTGTGTCGCGCTCGACAGGTGTGGTGGAGGACCGGGTTGAGCTGGCGAGGCCGCCTTCGGTTTTTCGTGATTATGTGACGCTTGCCAAGCCACGGATCATGCTGATGGTGATGGTGACGGTGTGGGTTGGGTACATGTTCGGCATGGGTGCGGTCGGCGTAGACTGGTTGGTGATGAGTGCGGCACTGGTCGGTGCGGGGTTGTCGTGCATGGGGGCGAGCGCACTGAATCAGGTGTATGAGCGCGACACCGATGCGAAGATGACGCGTACGAAGGATCGGCCGATGCCTAACGGGCGCATTGGCGTGGCGGCGGGTTGGGCGTTTGGGGTGGCGCTCACGGCTGCGGGTGTTTTGTTGCTGGGGTTGATGACGACGTGGCTGGCGGCGGGTGTGTCGGCGTTGACGGTGATTAGTTATGCGGTGGTGTATACGCCGATGAAGCGGACGACGCATATGGCGACGGTGGTCGGCGCGTTGCCCGGGGCGTTGCCGCCGGTGTTGGGGTATGCGGCGGCGACGGGGACGATCGGGGCTGAGGCTATATTGTTGTTTGCGATCATGTTTGTGTGGCAGTTGCCGCACACGCTGGCGATTTACTGGTTGTACCGTGATGACTTCGCGAAGGCGGGGTTTCCGATGTTGCCGGTCATTGATCCGAGTGGTTCGTATACGTTTCGGCAGATATTGATTGGTTCGCTGTTGCTGCTGCCGTTGGGGCTGACGCCGACGCTGTTTGGTATCAGCGGGCTGGTGTATTTTGCGACTGCTTTTGCCTGCGGGATGTTGATGCTGGGGTATTCGCTGGCGTTGGCTGCGGAGCCTAGCCGGTCGCGGGCGAGGGCGTTGTTTTTCGCGTCGCTGGTGTATTTGCCGGTGGTGTTGGTGGTGATGCTGGTGGATCGTTTGTAGGGATGGTTAAACACTGAGCGCACGAAGGCACGGAGAGAGGGAGAAGGCGGGGGAGTTGGAACAGTGATGAACGCGGATGAACGCGGATGAACGGTGATGAAGAGAAGATGTGATCCGCAGATTGCGCAGATGACACAGATTAAGAGGCTGGAATAACCTGACTAATGAACTGTAAGTCTTATCTGGGGCCTCTGAATAACCTCGGCGGAGGCTGCTTTAGCAGCCGTGATTGCACAGAATCACACTCACTGAAGCGTTATTCAGAGATCCCATCTGTGTAATCTGCGCAATCTGTGGATACTTCTTCTCTTTGACTTTGTGTTTCAATAGGACTTTTCTTGAATGTCGAGTACACCTACTCAAACCGCTACTTCTTCCGCAATCTGTGTCGAGAACTTGTCGCATCAATACCCGGCACCTAAGCGGTCACGCCGTGGTAACAGCCAGCCTGCGCCGAGGGTGTTGGCGTTGGATGGGGTGAGCTTTGAGGTGAATATGGGGGAGGTGTTTGGGATTCTTGGGCCTAATGGTGGGGGTAAGAGTACGCTGTTTCGTATCCTTTCAACGATGCTTCGCCCAAGCGTCGGTGAGGGGCGGTCGGCTGGGTCGGCGAATGTCATGGGATATGACGCGGTTGCTGAGCCGGGGCTTGTGCGTCGGCAGTTGGGGGTGGTTTTTCAGAGTCCGAGTCTGGATGGGAAACTCACCGCGGTCGAGAACCTGCGGCATCAGGGGCGGCTGTATGGGTTGGGCGGTTTTGAGTTATCCAAACGCATCGACCACTGGCTTGAATACTTTGGGCTTAGTGATCGGCAAGACGAGTTTGTCGAGCGGTTCAGCGGGGGGATGCGGCGGCGGTTGGAGGTTGCCAAGGCGTTGCTGCATGAGCCGACGCTGCTATTGATGGATGAGCCGGCGACGGGGCTGGACCCGGCGGCACGGCGGGATCTTTGGCAGAAGTTGTTTGAGTTGCGAGATCAAAAGGGGATGACGATCGCGTTGACGACGCACCTGATGGATGAGGCGGACCGGTGCGATCGGCTGGCGATCATCTGCGAAGGCAAACTGGTGGCGGTGGATACCCCCGGAAACCTCAAGGCCCGCATCGGCGGGGATGTTGTCACGGTTGAACCCGAGGTGGCGGAAAACGGGAGCGGTGCGGAGCGGCTTGCGTCGGAGATTACGGAGAAGTTTGGGCCTTGGGATGAGGGGGCCTCGCCTGCTGTTGTGGATGGTCGTGTGCGGTTTGAGAAGGCGGATGGTGCGCGGGTGGTTGCGGAGGTTGCGGCGGCGTATCCGGGGAAGATTCGTAGTCTTACGGTGGGGAGGCCGACGATTGAGGATGTGTTTTTGCGGTTGACGGGGGCGGCGTTGGGAGAGAGTAATGCGTAGCCAGTGCGGGGGAACTGTGTGCATTATTACAGTGTGAATTACGGCCTGAATTGCTTGAGCGTTTCCTCATATACACGGCCAGCATAACGAGAGTGTTCCGGTATGTTTTCAAACTTGTAGACGTGTGCCAAGCCGGGACGCGGCGACAGTATGGGTCCTAGTTTAGCCAGTAAGATTCGGTGAGGTTCTAATACGCCTTCATCTTAATCCCAGCGCGCATGTACGGCGCATGTTAGGCATTGCGCTATGGGTGGGTTGGTGCGATGATGTGGCCTTCACGACACGGAGGTCCACGCCATGCATATCCAAACACACGAACCGATCGAA
>JAJRRS010000104.1 GCA_024279275.1 Planctomycetota bacterium
ACAGGTCTTGAGCGTCTCGCTATTCGAGAAAACCCCGTTAATACAGGTGTTTTCACGCCCGGGCGGCATAACTCAAACCGACTCATTCGCTAACCAGTTGGTATTATTCGACTAACGTTGGGACAGTAGTGATCACACATCATAAATCCCTCCCCCTCCCCCCAAAGCCCGGTCATGGCCCCCCGGGCCTTGGCCGGGGTCTCCCACCCACACTCAATCACCCCTTTCACTCCCACCCCCCACCCTCCTCGAACCCACCACAATGGGTCTTCTGACAATCAATATTTTTGCTATAATGGGACGTCGAGGAAAACACATCAGGAGCCAGTCGTGATCCACAAATCAGGCCTTGCGTTTACAGGATTGGCTTCATTCCTCCTGTTTATCGCGACCTCATCATTCACAGCAAACACCGCACACGCGGAGATCAAAATCGGCCGCCTCCCCGTCCCCGGCAAAGCAGCCATCTTCGACGCCGGACAAACCATCACTACCCTCGACGGCCTGCTCCCACCCGTCTTTAACCTGTCGCCTGGTGTCGGGAGCTATCTCGAATTCACGTCTGTTACTGGCTCGGTGACACCCTTCTTGAATACCGACCCATTCGTCGGCCCAGGAGGGTTCGGTAACCGCGTGACTGATCTCAATTCTATCAACGGGATATCGGGCCTCGTCTCGGTCAGTGCTTTTTTCCTAACGGGCGTCTTTCTCGGTGAGTCACTACCCGTCGATCCGGCGCCGCCGAGGCTTGTGTACTCAGCCGCGGACACCCATTTGGAATCATACGCACCAAAGCTGAACCAAACCTTCTTCATAGGCGACGGACTAACCGGGGTTGGGACCGGCGACCCGCACCGGTTCATCGTCCCCGACGGCGCGACACGGATCTTCCTTGGGTTTGCCGACGGTGGTCAATTCCAAGGCAATCCCGGTGCCTACGCCGACAACTACGGCTACCTCGACGCCCGATTCGAAATCATAAGCTCCGCCCTCTCCGGCGACCTCAACGCCGACGGCTTCATGGGCATCGCAGACCTTAACATCGTCCTGAGCCACTGGAACCAAAACGTCACACCCGGCGATTTCCTCCTGGGCGACCCCTCCGGCGACGGATTTGTCGGCCTCGACGACCTCAACTTCGTCCTCGGCAACTGGAACGCAGGCACACCACCGTCCGTCAACACCCCCACCGCCGTCCCCGAACCCGCCACTCTCTCAATTCTCGCCTCATCTACCCTCATATTCCTCCGCCGACGACACTAAGAATCATCCGCTACCAACTAGCCGCACGTCACCCCCGTGCGCACAATCGGTACGGTTCCCCAGAACATTTTTGTTACTTTTCACAACCTCTTAGAAACCGTCAATACAACACTTAGCACCTCCCCATGCCACCTCCATGCGCACAATCGCGGCACTTCGTCCTTAAGTGAAGGCCCGATTTATTTTTCAATCGTGCCTGCCGACAACCTCACGACGGCGATCGACAGTTACCCTGAGAATCCAAAGATTAAAAGGACCAGGACTCCAGGGCTGCCCCCACGGAACGTTATGCTCAAAAGGCATAACCGGTGGCGGGACTTGGTAACGGATCGCCCCGGCCAGATGACGGATAAACAGGACACGGGCTTGACCTGGTCCCAATGATCCCGCGCCTGCCGTTACCGTCGGAAAATTGTGAGGTCTGAATTATGATCGCTGAGCGTTGAAGTGAAGATAAGGAAACGGAGTTTCACCGCATAAAACGCCGAGGCCCCAGAGCAAGACAAAGAATGTTGACAGGATGGACCGGATCAAGCAGGAACACCCGCCTTACTGATCTTATCCTCCCCATCCTGTCATCCTGTCAAACGCTTCTCCCCTCTTCTCCGTATCTCTGTGCCTCCGTGCGCTACGTGTTTTGCCCAAAACCTATCAATCAATAAACATCCCCGCCACCGCAGCCGTACAACTCGACGCCAACGCACCCCCGAGCATCGCACGCAGCGCCAGCCTCGTCAGGTCCGTCTTACGCTCCGGCGCCAACGGCGTGATCCCGCCAATCTGTATCCCGATGGAGGCAAAGTTAGCAAACCCACACATCGAGTACGCCACCAGCTTCGCCGAACGCGGGTTCATAAACTGCGACTCCGGATACAGCCCCGTCGCCTTGTCGAAAGTGCCCAGCAGATTGCCCATATTATTGAATGCAACAAACTCATTGATCGCCAGCTTGGTCCCGATCAAGCCCCCAACCAGTTGGCAATCCGGCCAACCATCCACACCGATGCACCAGGCCAACGGCGCAAGCACCCACCCGAAGATAGCCGACACCGACAACGCCCCAGGCCCCATCCCAAACGCCGCCACACCCAACGAACCCAACGGCCAATTGACCAGCTCGACCAACGCCGTAAACGCAATCAGCATCGCAATCACATTCAACCACAGCTTCAGCCCGTCCTGCGTCCCGTTGGCGGCCGCCTCAATTAGATTGTGGGCCGTGCGTTCGATACGGAGCTTAACCTTTGCACCGGTAACAGGCTCTTCGGTTTCCGGACGAATGATCTTGGCAATCACAAATGCCGCCGGCGCGCTTAACAGCGACGCCGTCAACAAGTGCGCACCCACTTCTGGACCGACGAGTTTGAGATACACCGCTAGCACCGACCCCGCGACCGTCGCAAACCCACCGGTCATCAGCGCATTAAGCTCAGACATCGTCATCTTCGGCAGGTACGGCTTAACAACCAACGGTGCCTCCGTCTGCCCGGCAAATATATTCGCCGCCATCGCCATCGCCTCCGCCCCGCTGACACCCATGAAAAACGACATCACCCGAGCAAGCAACCAAATGATGACCTGCATGATCCCCAGGTGGTACAGCACCGCCATCAACGCGGAAAAGAAGATGATGACAACCAACCCGCTAGTTGCGAAAGCGAAGATAAACCCCAATTGACCCTGAGCGTTGGCCAAGTCTCCGAACACCATCGCCGTGCCCCGGGTGTTCACCTCGACCAGCCGAACGACAAAATCCTTCGCCGTTTCAAGCGCCTCCCCCCCAACCCCCGTACCCAGGATCATCCACGCCAGGCCCAACTGCATCGCCAGCCCCGTAAGAACCACCCGCCAGGGGAACCGCCACCGGTTAAACGACATCGCCCAGGCCAGAGACAACAGCACCACAATACCGAGCAAGGCTCGAAGGTATATATAGATCATGGAGGAATAGTCTAAAGACTATTCTCCAAAGCAGAAAACTAATCCCCGGATTCACTGCAAGACCCTATGATGTTGTGTAAAATGCCCCGTAGACCTACAAAACCAGCCGGCACTGACGCCGGCGTTAAACGGTCACATAACAGGAAAAAACCATGCCACGCGCCACAGCCAGCCACATCCTCGTCAAAACCGAAGAAAAAGCCCTCGAACTCAAGCAGAAGATCGCCGACGGCGCCGCTTTCGCCGACCTCGCCAAAGAACACTCCTCCTGCCCCTCAGGCTCATCCGGCGGGTCACTCGGCGAGTTCGGCAAGGGCCAGATGGTCCCCGAATTCGACGCCGTCATCTTCTCAGACCTCCCCATCGGCCAAGTCTCCGACCCCGTCAAAACACAGTTCGGCTACCACCTCATCGAAGTACAAAAACGCCTGGACTAAGCCACACCCCCCGCACCGAGGCGGCTGACCCGAACACCTGATGCTTGACAATTAATCTTGACTGATCGTTCCAGATTGGCTAAGATTAAGCCGACAGGAGCATCGTGTTATGCCGCGGGATAAACAGTTCGATGTCGATGAGGCGTTAGACCGTGCCCTTGAAACCTTCTGGGCACAGGGCTATGAAGCCACCTCGATGGACGATCTGCTCAAGCAGATGGAGATTAACCGTGGCAGCTTCTACGACACGTTCAAGAGCAAACACGACGTCTTGATCGACTCACTAAAACGTTACGACCGAGAGTACCGCCGAGCTGACCTGCGGGCGTCGGCCGAAAAACACGGACCACGAGGTGCGATCCTGACATTATTTAAGTCTATGGCAGAAGGGAATCGCGGCCCTCATGGCAGGCACGGCTGCTTCCTGGTAAACACAGCACTGGAGCTGGCACCCAGGGACGAACAGGTCGCCAAGATCGTCCGGGCCGGGTTCCGTGATACCGAAAAATTTTTCGCCAGCCTATTAGAACAAGGCCAATCCTCCGGTGAGATCAGCAACGACCTAAACCCCCAAGAGACTGCCCGAGCCTTGATGTGTCAACTACTTGGGCTGATGGTGCTGGTCCGCTCCGGCACCGGCAAGTCCGTACTCCGCTCCGCAGCGAACCTGGCAGAGGAACTATTGACCTGATTTATTTGTTGTTGTCTGGAATAAGCATTCCATTTGATGGGTTGTGTACACCGTAAGGATCAAAATTATGCAGATACCCACACGAACCCTGGATGACGCACCCGAGGCCTCATGTGCGCCCCTCAAGGCGGCGACGGCCAAGTACGGATTCACACCCAACCTCTTGGCGAAGATGGCCAACGCCCCGTCCGTACTCAAGGCATACATTCAACTAAACGGCCTACTCGAACAGACCTCCCTGACACCCACCGAACGGCAGACCGTGCTTCTGACCGTCAGCCGGGAGAACGACTGCCGATACTGTGTTGCAGCGCACTCGGTGATCGCATCCATGCAAAATGTTGAGGACAATGTCATCGACTCCATCCGGGAGGGCCGACCCATCGGCGACGAAAAATTAGAAGCACTGAGCCGATTCACCTCCGAGGTGGTAACCACACGCGGTTGGCCGTCGGACCAAGCAAAGCAGGCTCTGGAAGACGCAGGCTACACAGCAGCCCAGGCCTTGGAGGTCGTGCTGGGCGTCACAGTCAAAACACTATCCAATTATGTCAATCACCTGGCGGACACCGAACTCGACGACGCGTTCGCAGCCAAGGCGGGGGAGCCGGGGGAGCCGGCATCGGCTCAGAACGTCCAGGCACTCGCATCAGGTAAGTAACGAACCACCCCCCTCGGCGTCCGGTTCGGCTATGCCGGACCGGGCGTCTTTTATTTAACCAGACACGACGCTTCTACCTATTCACTTTCATCACCACAAGCGTCTGATCGTCCTGCGGTCGCCCACCGGCTTCGTGTTTGCGGACGTGTTCCATGACCGTATCCACAGCGCACTCAGCCTCACCGCTACAGGCACGTAGCGCGTTGATGATGCCTTCGGTGCCGAAGAACGTGCCGTCCGGTGAACGGGTTTCGGGGATGCCATCGGTATAAAGTGTTAGCGTCTGGCCGGGTTCAAGTTGGATCGTGGCGTCCTCGTAGGTTTCCTCCGGCATGATGCCCAAGGGAAGTCCACCGACCGCGTCGAGTTCCGTCACGTCTACATCATCAGATTCGTCGGCGTCGGTACCTTTGCCACACGGCTTGCGCCAAAGCGATGGCGGATGGCCCGCACGGGAATATGTGAGTGTCCGAGTCGCGGGGTCGTAGAGTGCGTGGAACGCGGTGACGAAGGTGCTGTAGATACGTTTAGAACAGAGGTGTTTATTGACGTAATCGAGCACCTGGCCGGTGGTGTCGGGGGTCATCGGATACGAGGCGAGCATGGATTCGACCATGGCCATGACGACCGCGGCGGCGGGGCCGTGGCCGGAGACGTCGCCGATGAAGATGGCCCAGCGCCCGTCGGGCTTCTTGATGGTGTGGCTGAGGCCTGTGCCCAGCGGGTGAAAGGAATACATGTCGCCGCCAGCTTCGTCGTAGGTGTGGTACCGCGCAGCGATTGAGACGCCGGGGATGTCCGGCAGCTTCTCAGGCAGCAACGCCCGTTGAATGTTGGCGATTTTTTCGACCTCGTCCTTGACACGCTGATGAACCTCGCGGAGTTTCTTGGCGGTCTGCACATGGCGGACGGTTCCGCCAACGAGGTTCGATCGCAGCAGCACGTCTTCCAATTCTTTTTCGGTGTGGACGGCCGGGTCTTGACTGAGATTGATCGACCAGTTGAGAATCTTTCCGCCGTCAAACAACGGTGTAGCTGTTAGTGAACAATACCCAGCGATCGAGTCGCCGAGTACCGGGTCGTCTTTAACATCGAGGTCCTGCACGACCACGGGTTTGCCTCGGGTGACGATTTTACCGAGCAGGCCGCCGGCGTAGATCGGTTTGTCGCCGGAGGGTTGCCAAAGTGCTTCGCCCCGATTCTTCTGGATATCGCCAATCTCGAGCATCCGCGTGATCCGGTATTCCCCCGGTTCAAGGCCTCGGCACGACAGCGAGATATAACCGGAAGACCCCGCGAGCTTGGACCAGCCCAAGCCGAACGCACGCAGTACTTCGGAAGGATCGACGGCCTTGCTCAAATCAGAAACCAGGTCCATCAATACCGGAAGACGCTTGTTGTCGGGGAAGTCAAGGAATTTCATGTGACCTGTATTCTATGCCGAGTCGGCCAATTGTGGAAGACGCCAGAGACAAACCGATATGTTGTTCGTTGCGACAACCCTCTTTACACATCAGGCGAAAATTGCACAAGCGCATTTTTCAGCATCGCAAAACTCTCATCGAGCGCCTGTGGGATCACGCGGATCTGCCCGACGGTCTGCATGAAGTTGACGTCGCCGTTCCACCGTGGGACGACGTGCATGTGTGCGTGGCCGGGGAGTCCAGCGCCGGCGCATCTGCCAAGGTTCATGCCGATGTTGATGCCCTGGGGCTGCATGGTGGCGCGGAGTAAACGTGTGCCCAGTTCGCAGAGTTCCATTAGCCCGGCGCGTTGGTTGGCGGTTAGATCGCTGATGTCGCCGACGTGGTCGTGGGGCGCGGCGAGCAGATGGCCGTTGGTGTAGGGATAGCGGTTGAGCATCAGAATGCCGCGTTCGTCTCGCTTAAGAACCAGGAGCCGGTCCAGTTCTTCTTTAGCCTTGCCCGCATCCGCCGCGTTGCAGAGAAAACATCCGCCGTTCTTGTCGGCGGGCGTTTCGTCGGCGTCCAGCCCGCTGATATACGCCATCCGCCAGGGTGCCCAGAGTCGTTTGTGTGCCATATTGGACAAGGTAACAGCTACCCGGGCCGACTCCAAGCGCCCACAGGCGATTAGAAACACGAGAACAGTGAAAATAATTGCTTCAACACGCCAAAAAATACTGTAAAACCGCTCCCGGATGACTTACTATAGGTATGGGTAACAACCGGACCCATGGGCGGGTGACACACTTCTTTGATTTGAGGGATATGACATCATGACTATCAACAGGGCGGGATGGACTCTTAACGGGCCAGGTTATGTCGTGCGCGGACGGTGCATTAGAGCGGTGATCGGCTTGAGTGCTGTGGCGATGATGAGCATGCCGGCATTAGCGCTTCAGACGGTGTCGCTGAGTTTCGATACGATTTCTCTGGCGGACCCATCGGACGCGCACGTCTACACGCCGGCGGAACGGGCGGCGATCAAGGACCAGCTTGAGTTTATCTACTTAAGTGATCCGGCGGACCCGTCGGGTGGGCCGTTTGGGATCAAGTTTGAGATCTTCGATCCATTAAGCCCGCCGATCCCGTTCACAACATCGATCGTCAAATTCAACAACGGCTTCATGGGCGGCGCTGCGGAGAAGCTGGACTTTAGAAATACCGACGACAACGACGATGTGGATATCAACGCACTAGGTCTGCTCAAGGCGTTCGACGGGACGGCCAAGGCTGGGGGCGGGACGTGGACGCTGCCGGAGCTGACCAGTTCTGAAAGCATCGCGAAGGCGAGCGTTAATCTTGCCGCACATGAGATCGGCCACTCACTGGGCCTGCGTCACCACGACTCGTTCGGCCCGATCGGGTCGGGGATCGCGGTGTCCGGCTCGTCATACTTCCCAACCTACACCGGCCCCAGCGCAACCAACGCCTCGGTCCATGTGATGGGGCTTGCTTCCACCGTCGCTCTCAATGCCGACACCTTGCTGACGCAGAGTTGGCTCAGCGAGCGATCGGCGATGAAGCTGGCGTTTAATGAGTACGCCTTCAAGGATCCGGAGTTGGGGATCGACCACATGTTTCCCGGGGAAGCGCAGGACGTGCCGTTGACCCCGATCATGGTTCCCAACACACAGCTCGGCCCGCCGGACCTGTATTTCCCCGACCCGGTGGACCTGACACCGGTCACGAGTTTTGCGGGTTTTGCCGGCGCGATCATCGGTGCGTCACTGGACGTTCCGTTTGAGGATGATTACTACGCCTTCGACGCGCCCGCGGGGACGATCATTACCATTGAGGTGATCTCTAAAGTCATCTTCGACACCGACCCGACGCGCCTACCGAACCCGGTAGACATGCAGGTTGAGTTGGTAGACTCGTCGCTCTCACCGGTGCCATATCCAAGCACGTCGCCTTTCACGATTAACGACGACCAGTTCGAGGGGACCGACAGCATCCTGATCGATGTCGTCATACCGGCCGACGGCACCTACTTCATTGAGGTCACCGGATCCAGCAAGGTCGGCGCAGATGTCACGGGCAGCTACGAGTTATACGTCATGGGTTTTTTCCCGTTCCCCACACCGTTCCTCGCAGGCGACCTCAACGAAGACGGCTTCGTCGGGATCGACGACCTGAACATCGTGCTGGCGAACTGGAACGACGCCGTCACCGTCGGCGACCTGCTTTTGGGCGACCCCAACGGCGATGGGTTCGTTGGGATATCCGACCTGAACATCGTGCTGGGCAACTGGAACGCGGGTGAACCGCCATTGGGTGGTGCGGTCATTCCTGAGCCGACGACGCTGGTGATGCTGGGTCTTGTTGGGATGGCCGGGGTGTTGCGAAGGCGCTAAGACTTAGGGCGCGAACAACCCTGACTCGTGATTAAGTAGCCAGGCCTTGGCGTCCAGCCCTGCGGTGAAGCCGACCAGTGCGCCGGTGCTGCCGATGACGCGGTGACAGGGGATGATAATTGGGATCGGGTTTGCGCCGTTGGCTCTGCCGACCGCGCGGCAGGATTTGGGGTTGTCGATGCGCCGCGCGAGTTCTCCGTAGCTGATCGTTTCGCCGAAGGGGATGCGTTGTAATCCGGACCAGACGCTTTGTTGGAACGGGGTGCCTTGGGGGTTGAGTTTGAGATTGAATTGTTTGAGTTCGCCGGCGAAGTAGGCTAGCAACTGCTCGACTGCGTCGCGGAAGAAGGCAACATCTTCAATGGCACCTTCATCTGGCACGACCACCCGGGGCGATGATTCCCGGTGTAATTGTGTCAGTCCACGCTTGTCAGCGGTCAACAACCAGCGGCCGACGGGTGAGTTTAGCCGGGTGTAGCGTTGGGTCGTGTTGGGTGTTGTTGCCGTGGTCATGTTGTGATCTATCTGATTCTTTATGCCAGCGGATTATGTGCTAAGCCTATTGAATAATCCATAGGATACCCCACCGAAGCACCGGGGCGGTGCATCAGTGGACTTTGTTGGGAATATTCCAAAGATCGTCTATTGCGTTTGTTCGGCTGGGTTGCCGAAGATGCGTCTTAATGCGCGGATGGCGCCGAGGTGGTTGGTGAAGTCGTTGATCGGACGGATGACACGCAGCAGGGTCGGCAGGTCGTTCCAAGGGCCGTCGTCGCGCGGCTCGGTGGGTTGTGCGTGCCAGTCGTCGGGGTCGTGCTCCTCGATGGCACGGCGTACCAGGGCGGTTGCTTTTTCGAGTTTGGTGGTGAGTTCTTCAAGTGACGCCGCCGCAGTTTCCGGCATGTCCTTCGCGAGTTGTGAGCCGAGCAGCATGAGTTGAAAGCCGCGCAGTACGATTAAATGCTTGCCGATCTGTTGGATGCTGTGGCAGTCGCCGCCGGGGGAGCCGGGGGGACCGGGGGCGCGGGTGAAGGCTTCGGGGGTCAGGTCTTCCAGCGCAAAGCGGGTGCGATCTTGCTGGTTGTCCAGCAGGTGCAGGAGTGTCTGGTTGATGGGGTGGGGTGTCGTCATGTCGGTCGATTCTCCGTAATCGCGTCTTGGGTTTGCGAGCCGACATCAGCATACCATTCCGGGTTGGTGGTCAGGTTTGAGCGGCGATGTAGCGTTTAATTTGCTCTAAATGATACAGATCGTGGCCCGCGTATAAAGTCATGATGTCGGCCAAAGATTCGGCGCCCCGTTCGTTGTGATGGCCGACCCTGCTCATCTGGTCGGCTGGGATGGTACGCCACAAGCGGATATTGATCTCACGGAGCGATGTGAAGTCCTTCACCAGCTCTAACGGGTCACGGTCGTTGTGTCGTTGAACGTCGGCCCACTTGTCCTGACCCATGCCGATCAGTGTCGGCTCATCATCGCACAACACTGCCCGCGTGCGCCAACCGATGGTCCACTCCGCGTCGAGCAGGTGGCCGATGATTTCCAAGGGCGTCCACGTCCAGCGGTCGGGGTAAGGCCGACGCCTGAGTACATCGATCGGCTCATCTGTGATAATGCGCCTAAGTTGGTCGGGTGTCTGTTCAAAGACTTCCAGTGGGCTACGGTTGCCCAACGTCTTAATGATGTTTGTGAGATACGCGCTTGGGTCGGCCACTTCGTTGCCGGGCTGATTGTTGGATTCCGTCATCTCAGATTACCGATTCCTGCTTGGACAGGCCGTGTGCGGGGCGGGTGTCTAGTTGGACGAGTTCTTCATCCTGAATTTTTTTGGCTTCGTCGGTGTCGGTGACATTGTCGGTGTGGCAGACGGCTTTCTTTCCCTTGTGTGCGAGCTTGTGGATTTCTTCGGGGGTTAGGACGCCGCGTTGTTCGAGGATCTTTTTTTGTTCTTCGTTAAGGGCGTCGGATATTTTTGGCTTGCCACCGTCGGCGCGTTCGAAGCCTTCGGCTTTGCCGGAGGACCATTCCTGTATTTCTTTACTGATGCGGACGCTGCACCAGTCGTGTCCACACATGGCGCAGAAGTCGGTGTCGACGTCCATGTCTTCATCGTGATAGGCGCGGGCGGTGTCGCCGTCGAAGGCCAGCTCGAAGTGTTTTTCCCAGTTCAGTGCGGCGCGGGCCTTGGTGAGTTGGTCGTCCCAGACTCTTGTTTCGGGGATGCCCAGTGCGATGTCGGCGGCGTGTGCGGCGATTTTGTAGGCGATGCAGCCTTGCTTGACGTCGTCTTTTTTGGGTAGGCCGACGTGTTCCTTGGGTGTGACGTAGCAGAGCATGGATGCGCCGTGGTATGCGGCGTTGGTTGCGCCGATTGCGCTGGTGATGTGGTCGTAGCCGGGGAAGACGTCGGTGACCAGTGGGCCGAGGACGTAGAACGGTGCGCCGTGGCAGACGGTGCGTTCGAGTTTCATGTTGTATTCGATCTGGTCAAGTGGGACGTGGCCCGGGCCTTCGACCATAACCTGGATGCCCTTGCGCCAGGCGCGTTCGGTGAGTTTGCCGATCTCGATGAGTTCGGCGAACTGGATTTTGTCGGAGGCATCGGCGAGTCCGCCGGGGCGGCAGCCGTCACCGATGGAGAAGGTGACGTCGTACTGCCGCATGATGTCGCAGATGTCTTCCCACGCGGTATTCATAGGGTTTTCGGCGTTGTGTGTGAGCATCCACTTGGCGAGGAGTGCGCCGCCGCGTGAGACCAGGCCGATGAGGCGGTCCTTGGCGAGCTTGATGTGATCCTTGAGGATGCCGGCGTGGATGGTGTAGTAGTCTACGCCTTGCTCGGCCTGGTGCTTGACCATGTCGAGGATCATGTCGCGGTCGAGGTCTTCGATTTTTTTGCCGATGATCATGGAGTAGATGGGGACGGTGCCGATGGGTGCGGTGGATTGGCGTAGGAGTGCATCACGTGTGGCGTCGAGGTCGCCGCCGGTGGAGAGGTCCATGATGGTGTCGGCACCCCAGCGTAAAGCCCACTCTAGTTTTTCGACTTCTTCATCGGTGCCTGAGGAGATGGGGGAGGCGCCCATGTTGGCGTTGATTTTTGTCTTGCTTGCGCGGCCAATGCACATGGGGTCTAGCTGGTAGCCCAGGTGTACTTTGTTGGCGGGGATGACCATGCGGCCGGCGGATATTTCGTCGCGGATCTGTTCAGCGGTGAGGTGGGGTTCACGTTCGGCGACCCGGATCATCTGCGGCGTGACTTCGCCAAGGCGTGCGTATTCGAGTTGTGTGCAAGGGGTGTAGTCTTTGGGGTATGCGACGGAGCGCAGGGTGCCGTCGGACTGGGTGAAGGTGATGGTGGTAGCGGCGGGATCAACCGGTGCGTCGGATTCGCCTTCCCATGTGGACCAGTTTTCGGGGAGGAAGTCCCATGCTGTTTTGTTGGACGGCTTGGGCATACCGGGGGTGTCGGGCGAGCTGTAGGTGAGAGCGCCGGCGGGGCCGGGGGCGAATTTCGGTTTGTTGGAGAAGCTGCCGGGTGTGGTGGCGGTAGGTTCGGTGCCGGGGTCGTCGCCGACGGGGGGGAGTGTGTAGCCGAGGTGTTCGGTGTCGAGTTTCCCGGGGGTGGCGGGGGTGTTTTGATCGGTGGTGTGTTGCGTGGTCATAGCGAGGCTTCCTGTAATGTGCAGGGACGCGCTCGCGCAACAAAAAGAGTCGGCGTCGCTTCCCTACGCAGTTGCCCCCCTTTAGTAAGTGGGGGTTGGCTGATCAGGTTCGGAGGGTTTGTCTCAGTCCCGGTTGGTTAAACGTCCGGGACACCCCTAGCGAACTGTTGGAGGATACGCCGCGCGGGGGCGGGTGGCAAGGGGGGCGGAGGTGTTGGGTCTAGGGTCTGGGGTCTGGGGTCGGAGGAGGAGGTGGCGGCAGGTGGTGGGACTGGCAGGGGCGGGTGGTGGTGTGCGTGTAGGGGTATCCGCCTTTTCGCTGCGCTTGGGGGCGGCGTTGGGGGTGGATGGGTGATAGGGTCGTGGTTGACTTACTTGGACTTGCTGCGTGGGATGGTGAGTGTGGACCAGTTGCGTCCTGCGAGGGTTCGGCACTGGACGATGAGTTGGCCGATGTGGTAGCCGTAGTGCGAGAGCTGGCGGTGGATCGCACCGATGACGACCTCCGGCTCATCGCGGATGGTGACGTTGCCGGTGAGGTCGATGGGTCCGATCTGCGACAGGCTCTTGAATAAGGTATCCCAGCCGGCTTCCCAATCGCGTTCGACCTCTTCGCGGGACTGGTAGCGGTCGGTGAACTCTTCATCGCGGTCGCGCCAGGGTTTTTCGCCATCGGTGGTCAGGAAGTCTGTCCAGCGGGAGCGCATGGCGTTGGACAGGTGCTTCATGATGACAGCGACACTGTTGCTCTCGGGATCAGGCTCGATCTGCATCTGCTGGAAGGTGATCTGGCGGATCGCACTATCTGCAAGCCGTTTTTGCGCACGGAACATCTCCTCTGCGCTTTGCAGGACGGCTCGACCTAACTCTTCATGGATATCTGACATACTGGCTCTCCAGTCAATCTGCGGGGGTGATCGAACCCGCTGTGCCGCCGGCATCTGCCCGCAACGGCAACCATTCTAGCACATCCTGGATCATCCGGTCCCAGTAGCTCCATTCGTGCTCCTCGCCGGGGTGCTCGTGGTAGTCCAATGGTAGGCCCAGTCCCTGGAGGTGGTCGCGGAAAGTGAGGTTTTCGGGGTAAACAAAGTCGGCTGTCCCGCAGCACTGGTACAGGGCGGGGGCTGGTTTTGAGCCTTCTGCCAGCCGGGTGGCCAGGTGCAGGAGGTCGTTATCCGAGCCGAGGTACTGGTCCGATGCGCCGAAGACATTGGCGAACTCCTGGGTCATCTTGTCAGACGTCGCCATCCGCTGTGTCCGGTCCACCGCCCCTGACAGGCTGGCGGCGGCGCAGAACATCTCGGGATGCGACATTGCCCACTTGAACGCCCCGTAGCCCCCCATCGACAGCCCGGCGACAAAGTTGTCCTCACGCTTATCTGATAGCGGGAAGAACTTTCGGCATAGGCCCGGCAACTCCTGGGTAATGAACGTCCAGTAGTCGTGGCCGTTTTTCATGTCGGTGTAGAAGCTGCGGTGGACAGAGGGCATCACCACAGCGAGATTCTTGTTGGCGACGTAGCGTTCGATGCTGCTTTGCCGGCACCAACCGGTATGGTCATCGCCCAGCCCATGCAACAGGTACAGCGTGGGGTGCGGCGGTTCGAGGCTGACCCCCTCGCGGTGGTGGGCGTGGGTGGCAGTGGCCTGCGGCAGTATGACCTGCATCCCGATGTTCAGTTCGAGCGAGTCGGAGAAGAATTCGCAGTTAATCAGGGCCATGTTCGGGTATCGGGTGGTCGGGTGGTCGGGTGGTCGGGTGGTCGGGTGGTCGGGTGGTCGAGAAGATGGTATCCGATCTTTGAATGGCGGGGTAAGATGGGTTTGTGCAGGAGATCACCTCGATTAGGCCGACGCAGCGGAACCCCAAGCGGGTGATGGTGCGGGTCGGGCGGGAGGTGGTGGCGACGCTGGCGCACAGCAAGGTCGTGGATATGGGGCTGCACGTCGGGCAAGTGTGGGACGATAAATTGGCGGAAGAGGTCGGGCATGCGGCGGTATTTGATAAGGCTTTGAAGCAGGCGTTGAATCGGCTGAACCGCCGGGCGATGAGCCGGTATGACCTGGATTTCAAGCTCAAGAAGCTGGGGTATGAGCAACCGGTGCGTGAGAGCGTGCTGGACAGGCTGACCGAGTTGCGGTTCCTCGACGATGAGGCGTATGGGCGGGCGTTGATCGATGCGACGATGCGGAGAAAGCCGGCTGGGCCTCAACTGCTTCGGCAGAAGCTCTTCCAAAAAGGGATCGACCGCTCGCTGATCGAACGGCTGGTCAGTGAGGCAACCGATGCGCAGGACCTCGCGCCGGGTGCGGTGGAACTGGCACGCAAGAAACTTCGCACGATGCAACGCTTCGATTTGCAGACGCGCAAACGTCGGCTGTATGGCCTGCTGGCGCGGCGGGGGTTTAACCCGGACACGATTAGTAGTGTGATGGCGGAGCTATCCGATGAGATTGAAGAGGGGTGTGAGACGGGGTGGGAGTAACCCTCCCCATTAATAAAGCCCGCGATGGCATCGCGGGGCTGCCCGAGAATATGTATGTATCGTTAACGTAAGACCGGCGATATCATCGCCGGCTTTTTATTTTGCAGAGGGTGCCGCCGTTTTAATCTGTGAAATCTGCGCAATCTGCGGATACATCTCCATCAGAGCCGCGATCTTTGCGGTTAATTATTCCACCGGTTCCTTGCGTTTTTCGATGAGGTGGATGCCTTCGATGCGGAGGTTTTTGTCGACTGCTTTGGTCATGTCATAGAGCGTCAGGCAGGCGACGCTGACGGCGGTGAGGGCTTCCATTTCGATGCCGGTCTTGGCGGTGATGGAGGCGGTGGCGGTGATGCGCAGGCGGTCGTGGGCTACTCGTTCGAAGTCGATCTGCGCGTGGTCCAGTGGGAGGGGGTGACAGAGGGGGATGAGGTCGCCGGTCTTTTTTGCGGCGGAGATGCCGGCGATGCGTGCGACGGCCAAGGCTTCGCCTTTGGGTAACGGGTCGGTGCCGGCTTCACCCATGAGTCTGTCCAGCGTTTCTTTGGCGGCGACGAATTCGCCTACGGCGATGGCGGTGCGGTGCATGGGTGGTTTGCTGCCGACGTCAACCATGCGTGCCCGGCCTTGCTCGTCGAGGTGGCTTAGTTTTTTGGTCATGGGTCTATTGTAGTGCGGGGCGGGGGAGGAAGATTAACCGCGAAGCGGCGAAGAGCGAGAAGGGAGGCAAAGATTTGGCCCACAGATTTTCACAGATTAGCTCAGATTAGGAAAGAAAGGGGGAGATTCACCGCAGAGATCGCGGAGGACGCAGAGAAAACGGCTCAGAGCCGCCGTGCCCTCACGGCGGACCGCGTCGGGGGCGACGCGGCTCGGATAGCGAGGGGTTTTGTGGGCGACGCGGCTCGGATGGAGATGTATCCGCAGATTGCGCAGATGACGCAGATTTTAAGAAACCAAGCAGGACGATCCTGATCAGCGAAATCTACGTCATCTGCGGATAACTCCCCTCCGTGTCCTCGGCGATCTCTGTGATAAAAAGTGCTTGACAAGGCTCGCTTGGACGATACTATGTATAACATAGTGTGTGTCACATGAAAGGTGGGTTGCCATGAAGATCGAGCGAGAATTGATGCGTGGGGCTGGGCCGGTGGCGGTGTTGAAGCTGCTGGAGCCGGGGGAAAAGTACGGGTACGAGCTGGTCAAAGACCTGGCGAAGCGCAGTGATGGGGTGCTGGCGATGGGGCAATCGACGCTGTACCCGATGCTCTACAACCTGCAGGCCAAGGGATTGATCGCTGCCCGGATGGATAAGGCTGAGAACGGTCGGCCCAGGAAGTACTACCGACTGACCGGCAAAGGTAAGAAACGCCTCGCCCACGACACCCAGCAGTGGCAGGCGGTTACCGCGGCGATGGGGGCATTGGGGATCACCGGCAACCTTCAGGGGGCATGACGATGACGAAGACTTCGTTTAGACGCCGGCTATGGAAAACACCGATGCGCGACCTGGTGCGTGGCCGGATCACCGGTCGGCTGGATATTGATCGGCTGTTGGAAGAATCGAGCCTTTCCGAGGTGGCGGCGGGCAAGGTCCGCAAGGTGGTGAAGCGCACGCGGCTGTGGCGGTTAGAAAAAGTCGATGTTGCCCACGAGTTGATCGCACACTTTCTGGATGGGATCGAAGCTGACACGCCGATCGATGAACTGATCGAAACTTTTGGTAATGAAACGCAGACAGCGAAGCTGATCCGGCGGGCGAAGAAGCGGCAGAGGCCGATGGTCTGGCATGCGTTTGCTTGGGCGAGGTTGTGTTTCGCGGTTTTCTTTGGGGTGTATTTTGTCACGGCCCTTTACCTGATGACGGGTTCGCCTTCGGTGACGACGGATTACCTGGCGGTACTTAACCGCAAGGCGGTTGGGGTGCCTGTGGATGAAGCGGCGTGGCCGATTTATCGGGAGGCGTTATTGCAACTCGACCTGTATCGAGAAGCCGAATGGGATTCACCGACGCCGTATTACCTGGACATGTCCGATGAAGATAAAGAGAAGTATCGACGGGAGAAGGAGATGTACGGGGGAGACATGATGGGTGATTCCAGTGGTGAGTATTACATTGATGAACTCGATCCACCGTATATCTCCAGCCGGTGGGACCGCCTGGCTAATTCGCTGCGAGCAGGAGACCCGGGGTGGGATCAGACGGCTGAATATCTGCGTAAGCAGGCCGAGGTTTTGGAACTTATCCGCCGCGCAGCATCGTTGCCGAGTATGGGCCTATCTGTTGGATTCAAGGGTGACTACGCGCCGCTGGACCGAAAAGCAATGGGTTTGGACCGGCAGCCGATTCAGGAAACAAATACGCAGAAGAGACTTGATTCTCCTGACAGGGCATTAATCAATGTGTTGCTGCCGCAGCTAGGTTCGCTCAGGCGTTTGTCTTTGTTGCTCTTAGCGGACACGTCCCGGGCCGTTATTGAAGGTGATGGCGATACAGCCTACAACAACATCGTGGCTGTACTGGGGATCGCACAACACGCCGACGAACAGCCTTTGTTGATCAACGGGTTGTTCCGAGTGTACCTGCAGACTATGGTCTACCGATCAGTGCAAGAGGTGATGACGACTAAACCGGGGTTGTGGTCTGACGATCAACTGCGGAAGCTCGCGCACCGGATCGCGGGGATCGAGATGACTCCCGAAGACTGGTTCAATGGTGAACGGCTTTGGTTCTATGACTTTCTCCAACGGATCTACACCGACGACGGCGAGGGTGGCGGCCGTATCACCCGGCAGGGGATTGATAGATTCCAACTGTACGGGGGCAGTATTGATGCGTTTAGTGGGCCTGAATCCGCGCCCAGAAGCGTATTAATTGTGGCAGGACTACCGGCTGCCTCTCTCCTGCTGGCCCCACGGGCCGAGATGCGGCAGATTTATGACGGACTGATAGATCGAACGATCGTCGAGTTCCGCCGACCCCTGTGGCTAGCCGATGGATCGGAGACGGTGAAAGACTCGGTGGTGAAAATGGCGTCGTCTATGAGAACTCAAGTGCGGTACATGCCGATCACGCTGTTCTTCCCGGCGATGTCTGCGATGAGCCGGGCTATCCATACTCAGGAAGGCTACCGTGACGGGGTTCTGATCGGGATTGCGTTGGAGTTGTATCGGCGTGAGCATGGGGATTGGCCGGGGGCGTTGGATGAGTTGGTGCCGGGGTATCTGCCGAGCGTGCCGGTGGATCGGTTGACGGGTGAGGCGGTGCGGTATCGGGTGGCGGGGGATGGGCCGGTGGTGTATAGCTTGGGGGAGGATGGGGATGATGATGGGGGGAGGTCGCCGGTGGATGAGGGGGGCGAGGTGGATAACGACATGGCAGGCCCGGGGCAGTTTGGTGCTGAGAATATGGCGGATGAGAAACATGACGGGGACTGGGTGTTGTGGCCTGTGCCGGGGGAGGGGTGAGTTGATGTGTGATCGGAGCCGCCGTGCCCTCACGGCGGACCGCCCCCGGAGGTCGGGGCGACGCGGCTCGGATAGCAAGTGGTTATGTGGGCGACGCGGCTGAGATGGCGTGGGGTTTTGTGGCGAAGCGGTTGTGATTTTGTGATGGGGGACCGTTTCTGGGGGGACCGCTCGGAGGGGACGCGGATGACATCGAGGGGGACCGTGGATGACATCCACGGCTTTATAGAGGGGTTCACATAGGGGGGGTGGGGTTGTTACAATTCTGTGCATGACGCGAACCGCCCCACTGCTGTTGACTGTGCTGTGCCTGATTTTTGTGGGTTGTGTGCAGCGGACGATTTCTATTACGAGTGAGCCGGCGGGTGCGTTGGTTTATTTGAATGATGATGAGGTTGGGCGGACGCCGGTGACGGTGCCGTTTGTTTTTTATGGGGTTTATGATGTGAGGTTGGAGGCTGAGGGGTATCGACCGTTATGGACGCAGCATAGGGCGGAGGCGCCTTGGTGGGAGACGCCGGGGATTGATTTGTTTGCTGAGGCGTTGCCGAACAAGAAGGCTGAGTTGAAGTGGCATTTCACGATGGACGAGCAGGTGCTGTCTGAGGATGTTGATGCGGATAAGTTGGTGGATCATGCTCGGCAGTTGCGGGCGATGACGGAGAAGTATGAAGCGGGTGCGGGGGCATCTGATTCAGACGAGTGAGTTTGGCTACGGTCCAGATACACGATCAATGATGTCAAAGAGAAAAGCCCACGTTCTGCTGAACGTGGGCTTCGGTTTTTTATGGGTTATTCGTGGCCAGCGTGTGCGGGTCAATCGCGTCGGCGTGTGAGGATGGCCGAAGCGCCTAAAGCCAGCAGCGTCAGTGTGGCAGGCTCGGGGATGACGGTGCCGTCGTAGTATTGCATGGCCAGAGCGTAGGCGTCGATACCGATGATCGAGCCGATCGTGCGTCCCGGGCCATCGTCGGGTGGGACGTGGATGCCGCCGTAGAGTCTGGACAGGCCGGCTTCGTCTGCTGCGTCGAAGTAGGTGGCCCATTGGAGGGCGAGTTCGGTGTCGGGTCCGGCCTCGAACTCAAGAGCATCGATGGCGAGGGTGTATTCACCGAGTCCGCCGGGGAAGTAATCGCTGCCGGTCATCGCGGCCATGACCTCGGCGGCGGCGCGGCTGAAGGCGCTGTGGCCCGAGACGTAGGCGGCGAACGCGGGGGTGACGAAGGTGCTGCGCTGGTACGGGAGCCATTCGACGGCACGGATCCAGTCGACACCGCCGACCTGGGTTGCCGGGTCCGCAGGCTCACCTGCCCAGGCGAAGATTGCGATCTCGCCTTCGTGACCTGCGAGGAGTTCGTGGCGTTCGCCGGGCATGGTGGTGGCGATGGTGATGACCTCGATCAAGCCGGCTTCCAGGGGCAGCCCTTGGGGGTCATAGGACGTGCCCAGCGGATCGGAGCTTTGACCCTTGCCGCCCATGTAGCGGATCATGGAGATCGGGCGGGCATAATCGTAGTTGCCCTTGTGATTCCAGGCGGCGATGGCTGCGTCGTGGACCGCGCCGTTCATGGCGAAGTACATCTTGACATCCCATTCCAGATCGCTGACGACCGGGCCGACCCCGCCGATCCGCTTCTGGAAGCCGGGGGTGTCCGCGACATCGTTGGCCAGGACGTTCCAGTGGCCCGGAGGCGTTTCGGAACTTGGCCCATCGGCCCAGAACTCAGCGATGGCTCGGCCGTAGTCTGCGATATTGACGACATTAGGTGAGTAAGACAGGCTGGTCACCGGATTGACGGCGTAGCCCGTGCCGTCGTTGGTGCCCAAGGGGTTGTTGCCGTAGACCGCTGGGGAGATGTCTTTCATGTTCCCGGCGTTGGGGTCCAGAAGGCTGCTGAAACGGATGACATCAACGGCGTTGGCCTTGAACTGTGCGTCCCCGACGCCGCCGAGTTGAGGCGGGGCACCTAAGTCGTGATAGACATCGGCGGGGCTGGCCTTGCTCATAGCGAAGGAAGTGACGTCGCCCCAGTTGGGGTTGATGAATTCCTGGACGGCGGTGCCGATGACGATGCCGTTTTGGAGGATCAGGTGATCGAACGCCAGGGGTTGCCAGCGGTTGGGGTCGTTCATCTGGGTTCCGGGGAGTGCGATGACCATCGGTGAGTTGACCGGGGTGTAGCCGGAGGTGTCGGCGTAGTCGTTTTGTTCGTTAGCACCGTCGCTTTGGCCGTGGTTGATGACGGTCTGTGCGATGCGGTTGCCCAGTGCGGCGGGGGTATTGCCGAGGGTGGAGGTGAAAGTTTTGTCGTATCCCAGTGCATCCATCTTGGCGTCGAATGCGGCCTGCGAGACGGCTGTGCCTGGGCCGACCTGGAAGCGGTGCTTGAGGATGTTGTAGGCGGCGAAGCTGATTGCTTCGTTGCGTGCGGCGGCGACGTCGGCGGCGGAGGCGGACTCTTGGTGGAGGTATTGCGTGGATGTGCTGTCGTAGGCGGACCATGCATCGTACATCGCTGTGGACACATGGAAGAGGTTGCGTGCGTGGACGGTGGGCCTGGGCGTGTCCAGACGGATGGCATCCAGCAACTGGTCGTCCCATTGCCGGGCGACGGATTGCTGAGCCTGAATGTTAGAGGATGCGAAAGTCAGTAACACCACTGCGAACACAGCGGCAACAACAGATACACGCCTTTGGACGTGCTTACCGAGAATTGTGGAAACCACCCCAACCTCCCTATAAGAAAATGATGCGTAGGACCCCTCCTTTAACATCACCTCCAGTATGCACTATTAAGTTGAATTAGTCCAGTGTTATTTACGCCTATTTACATATCAAACATGATGTTAAACCGATCAAAACCACCCATCTTCACACTGATGCCGACACCTGTTTTACACCTACAGGCACGCAAGTGAGTATGCTCTAAGAAGATGCACGAACCGATCCGATTTCAACACGCTCCGGGACCCGAAGGCGGCGACGATGAAGGAGCCAGCCCGGGCGTGCGTCCTAAGCATATGGACCTAAAAAAAGACAAGGCTCTGACGATCCACTGGTCGGACGGGCGGGTGTCGATTTATCCGATTGCGTACCTGCGTAAGCTGTCGCCGTCGGCGGAGGCGAAGGAATTGCGTAAGGAGATGGCCCGCAACCCGCTGACGGTGTTGCCTGCGGGTGCCGGGGGAACCGGGGGCGGGCCGCTGACGGCGGAGGGGATCGAGATGGTGGGGAATTATGCGGTCCGGCTGCGGTTCTCCGACGGGCACGACACGGGGATTTACTCGTGGGCCTACCTGCGTCAGATCGATCCGAATCAACCCGATAAATCGGGTCCGCAAGGCCCTAAACCGGAGGTCGGCGAGGCTCCGGACAAAGGCATTTGACCACCACCAGACAGCGGTTATAAAGACCGTCCCGTTCCCTGAGAAAAGAAGCCCCCTATGCGAACTATTGCCAAACTGTTCGGCCAATCCCCGATCGTCCCGCTGCAGGCCCACATGGACAAGGTCACGCAGTGTGTGGAGAAGGTCAAGCAGATGTTCGAGGCTCTGCGTCAGGGGGACCATGCCTTGATCGAGAAGCTGGCGGAAGAGACGTCGGCTCTGGAATATGAGGCGGACCAGATTAAGCACGATATCCAGAGCCATCTGCCTAAGCGGATGTTCATGGCGATTGACCGGGCACGGATCCTGGACATCCTGGCGGTGCAGGACAACCTCGCGGACAAGGCGGAGAACGTTGGAATCCTTCTGACGTTCAAGGCTCTGACGCTGCCGGGTTGGCTGAAGGACGACTTCAATGCATTTTTGAGCAAGAACATCGAGGCGTTCGAGGGTGTGCGTGCGATCATCAATCAACTCGACGAGCTATTAGAGACCGGGTTCGGCGGGGACGAGGCTGAGCGTGTTCTGCGGATGGTCGAGGAGGTGGCTCACATGGAACACGAGGTCGATGTGATCCAGCGGCAGATGCTCAAGAGCCTGTTCGCCAACGAAGGCGACCTGACGACCGGGGAGTTTTTCCTGTGGACGAAATTGTTCAAGCAGGTCGGCGACCTGTCGAACCTGTCTGAACGATTAGCGAACCGGGTCCGCCGAACACTGGAACTGAAGAAGTAGCCGCCTCCCCCAGTGTTACCCCCCTACCCACCACACATACCAACCTGATGATTCGGAGACCCGATGGGCACTGAAGCGATGATCTTGACCGGGCTGGCGATGGTTTTTGGTCTGTACATGGCCTGGAACATCGGCGCCAACGACGTGGCCAACGCGATGGGCACCAGCGTCGGCTCGGGGGCGCTGACGCTCAAACGTGCGGTGATCCTGGCGGCGATCATGGAGTTCTGCGGGGCGTTCTTCCTGGGGCCACACGTCACGGATACGATCCGCAAGGGCATCATCAATCCCGACATATTCATCAATGCCCCGGACGGCGCGCGGATGTTTTGTTTTGCGATGCTGGCGGCGCTGCTGGCGGCCGGGTCGTGGCTGCAGATCGCGTCTTATTTTGGTTGGCCGGTGTCTACGACGCACTCGATCGTGGGATCGATCGTCGGTGTCGGTTGCGTGTACGGTGGGGTCGAGGCGGTGAACTGGTTCGGCATTGACGCCAATGATGTCAAACTCAGCTTCAACGCCCTGACCACGTTGCGGGGCAAGGGCGGGCTTTCGTCTATTGTCGCGAGTTGGGTGGTGTCGCCGTTGATGTCCGGGACGATTGCGTATTTCCTCTTTCGGTTTATCTTGAAGAAGATTTTCTATCGGCCGGACCCGGTGGCGGCGGCGCGGTACTGGACGCCGCTCATCGTGTTTTTCGTGATGGTCACGATGATGCTGGTGCTGTCGTTCAAGGGGCTTAAACCGTTCTGGCACGACCGATTCGGCCTCAAACCGATGGACTTCTGGCCCCTGACGATCGGGCTGAGTGTTTCGTTGTTCAGCGGGATCGCGGGGGCGTTGATCTCGCGCCGCTTGGCAAGGAAGGTCAAGTCTGACGACCCGGCGTTGGCTCGGCTGCAGGCTGACCTCTACACCGCAAGAGCGATGAGCAAGGCGCTGATGCACCTTCGGCGTGTACACAGCACCGCGGTGGGCGAGAGCCAGGAGCAGGCGAAGCGTGCGCTGCATGAGGCTGAGTCGCTCTACCAGCAGGTCCGTGACCGGACACGCGGGAACACCGACAGCCACGTCTACCACAACGTCGAACGCATCTTCATCTACCTGCAGATTATCAGCGCGGGCTTCGTCGCGCTGGCGCACGGGTCCAACGACGTGGCGAACGCGATCGCCCCGCTGGCGGCGGTGATCGAGACGGCCAAGCACATGAAGGTCGCCACCGAATCGCCCGTGCCGCTGTGGGTCTTGGGGATCGGCGGCGTGGGGATCGTGGTGGGGCTGGCGACGTGGGGCTGGCGTGTGATGTTGACGGTGGGCAAGCGTATCACCGAGCTAACACCGTCACGCGGTTTCTGTGCCGAGTTCGCTGCGGCGGTGACGATCCTGATTGCGTCGGTCTGCAAGCTGCCGATCTCGACGACGCACACGCTGGTCGGTGCGGTGCTGGGCGTGGGCCTGGCACGGGGCATCGGTGCGTTGAACCTGAACACCGTGCGAGACATCATCCTCTCCTGGATCATCACCATCCCGGCCGGTGCGGGCCTGGCGATCGTGTTCTTCTATGCGTTACAGATGGCGTTTGGATAAATGGAGGGTAGGGATCAGGGTTTAGGGATCGGGGATCGGCTGAACCCTGCACTCCAGACCCCAGACCTTATTCCGCTAGACTACTGCCATGCAACTCTATGTTTTCCGTCACGGGATCGCGGAGCCGGCGACCGTCGGCACCCTTGGCACCCCCGGCACCCCCGGCGCCCCCGGTGCCCCCGGCGCCCCCGGCGCGTTGGGTATCGACGTCATCCTCGACGCGGATCGGTCGTTGTCGGCTATTGGGGTCGAACGCACGCTTGCTGCGGCGAACGGTCTGGCCCGGTTCGCGGATCGGCCTAACGTCATCCTCACCAGCCCCAAGGATCGCGCACGCCAGACCGCAGGGATATTGGGCGATCTATTTGACCTGACCCCTGAGATTGTTTCGGTACTCGCGGACGGTTCGGCGGTGGATGTGATTCATATGCTGCGACAGCGCGATGAAGACCGTGTCATGATTGTCGGGCACGAACCGATACTCAGCGAGGTCATCGAGTCGCTCTGCACACACAAGACGCTGCCGGGGTTTATTGAATTGAAGAAGGCGTCGTGTGCGTTGGTTGATGCGCCGCTGCATCCGGATGATGCGCCGGGGCCGGGGGTGTTGAAGTGGTTGTTGCCGCCGAGGGCGCTAAGGGGGTTGGGTGGAGGTGGGGTGTGAAATGGCAATTGAACAACAGAGCCGCGTCGCCCTCGACCCCCGGGGTGCGGACCGCCGTGGGGGCACGGCGGCTCGGATTAGAGCAGTTCGCGCTTTTTATGGCATCGTGGCATAATGGCACGGCGGCTTGGATTTATGCGCGGGGTTTCACTGTGATATTCTTTTAGGTTTGTTCGGTCTGCTTGGCGTATTCGGCGATCTCCTCGCGGGTGACTGCCAACCAATCGAGCATGTTTTGTTCGTAGATGTCTTGGTGCTGGTCGTTGGAGAAGTCGAGTCGTAGTTCGTTGATGACCTTGGTGCCTTGGCCGATCCATTCGCGCCAGGTGTCTTGGCCGAAGTGGTCGAAGATGAATTGGCCGATGGGGCCGCGCATGGGCGGGTCGGGGAGGCGGTTCTGGGGTTGGCCGGTGCGTCGATCCAGGACGGTATCGCCTGAGGCTTCGACTTCTTTCTTGCGTTCGGCGGCGTCCTGGACTTTTGGGATGGGCAGGCCGATTTTTTCCAGGAGTGAGCCGATGGCTTTTTGGGGCATGACGTCACCGCGTTCGGCGGCGACGGTGTAGCCTTTAGTCAGCAGCGGGCCAGCCTCATCTTGTTTGCCTAGCTGGATCAGGATCTGGCCACGCAACTGGTAGGCTCGGCTCATCCCGGGGTTCAGCTCGATGGCCTTAGCGAAGGCGTCCTGGGCGTCTTCCGGGCGGTCGGCGTCCTTGTAGGCGTTGGCGAGGCTGAAGTAGGCCATGTCGTCCGGCGCTTCGCGGGCCATCTGCTCCCACTGGGCGATACGTTCTTCTGTGGTAGTGCTCATGATGGATAGGATAGACAAGTTATCCGTCAGGCCAAGTCGGGGGTGAAAAGACCACCAGGAAGAAAGATATTATCCGCAGATTTCGCAGATGACGCAGATTAAGAAAGAGATCGGATTTCTGGCCCTGGTTTAATCTGCGTCATCTGCGAAATCTGCGGATACCTCCGGCTTGGCGGTTATTGCTCAATGCCACTAGGCTAAGACTGTTCTGATTTCGTCTTCTCCTGTTGCTAGATAGTCACATGCCGATCACACGACACTTTCTGGGATGGGATGGACCCGCACTGCAACGGGCGGGGGTGTATCTGCATGAACAGCTAGGCCAAGGCGAAGGCGGGTGGGATTTGGCGCACGTCGTCGCGGTAGTCCCTGCACGACGGGCGGGTCGGCGGCTGATTGAGATACTGGTGACTCAGGCGCAGGATCAGGGTCATGCATTAAGTCCGCCTCGGGTGGTGACGGCTGGGGGTTTGCCTGAGCTTTTGTATCAGCCGGGAAAGGTTGTGGCGGGCGATCTGGATGCGCAGTTGGCTTGGGTCGCGGGGTTGCGTGGGATGGCTGCGGAATTACTTGCAGACCTGTTGCCGCACCCGCCGGGGGAGGATGATTTGCCGGGGTGGTGGGCGTTGGCCAAGCAGTTGCGGTCGCTTGATGACGATCTGGCGGGGCACATGATGAGGTTTAAGGACGTGCCTGGGCTGTGTGCGGAGCGCGGTTTTGATCTGCGCGGGGAGCAGCGGTGGGACGTGCTGGAGCGGGTCGGGGAGGCGTACCGGGGGGTGCTGGCTTTGCAGAACCTGGCCGACCGCAACTCGGCTAGGCGGGACGCGATACGGCAGGAGCGCTGCGAGCTATTAGATGACGACACGCGGATCGTGCTGATCGCCACGCCGGATATGAATGATGTGGTGGCTGCGATGCTTGGGCAGGTGGCGGATCGTGTGACGGCGTTGGTGATGGCACCGGACGCGCATCGCGAGGGGTTTGACGGATTGGGTCTCTTGAAGTGTGCGTACTGGGAAGATCAGTCGGTCGAGATACAGCCTGAGCAGATTTGTTTTGTTGAGCGGGTATCTAACCAGCCGGGTGAATTGTTGACACAGGTGATGGCTGCCCGGGATCGGGCGCGGGCTGAGGGTGAGACGCTTAGTGCGGATCGGGTGACGGTTGGGCTGGGTGATGAGAAGTTTGCTGAGGCGGTGATGCGGACGCTCGATCTGGCGGGCATCCCGAGTCGACACGCGGCGGGGACTTCTGCGGATCGGTCGCGGCCGGCGGTGTTGCTGCGTGCGTTGGGTGGATTCATGGAGCAGCAACGCCACGATGCGCTGGCCCGGTTGCTGCGACATGCGGATATCGAGGCTTATCTGCAGAGCGAACAGCCTGGGGGAGAAGACGCTCGGCCTGTGATTGAAGACTGGCTGACGCTGTTGGATAAATATGCGACACGCCATCTGCAGGGCAAGCTCACCGGTGCCTGGCTTGGGCGATCGGATCGGCAGGCGAAGCTCAAGGCGTTGCGCGATCGGGTGATCGGGTTGCTGCCGGTGCCGCCTTACGAGAAGCGGGCGTTGCCGGGGTGGAGTGTGCCGATTGCGGAGGTGTTGCAGCGTGTGTATGCCGAGACTTTTTTGAGTGAACACGACCCGGACGATCGACGGCTGGCGCAGTCATTGGAACTGATCGCGGGGTTGCTGCGCGAGCAGGCGGAGCTTGATGAGAAGGTTGAATCGTGCCCGAAGATGACTGCGGCGCAGGCGATTTCGCTGACGCTGGATCGTTTGTCGGATGCGGCGCTGGCGGATGAGGGTGGGGGACCGGCGGTAGAATTGCTGGGTTATCTGGAGCTGGCGTTGGATGATGCGCCGGTGCTGATGGTGACGGGGATGAACGAGGGGTTGATCCCGACATCAAGGAATGCGGATGCGTTTTTGCCGGACATGGCGAGGTCGGCGTTGACGATGCACGATAACGCCCATCGTTATGCGCGTGACCTGATGTTGCTGAATGCGATTACTCATTCGAGGGCAACCGTCCGCCTGATCGCAGCGAGGCGTAGCGATGAGGGCGATCCGCTGACACCCAGCCGGCTGTTGTTGGCTTGCGATGATGAAACGCTGGTGAATCGTGTGCGGTCGTTCTTTGATGAGGGGCAGGGTGATGCGCCCGCCCCACCACTGCCGTTGGCGTATGGGGATGCGGACAGGTTTTTGATCCCTCGGCCGGTCCTCAGGCCCGAGCCGATCAAGGAGTTGCATGTCACCGGATTCCGGCAGTATCTGGCGTGTCGGTATCGGTTTTATCTGCGGTATGTGCTGCGGCTGAATTCGCTGGACGATCGGGCGGTGGAGATGGATCCGATGTCGTTTGGGACGCTGGCGCATAGTGTTTTGCAGTCGTTTGGGCTTAGTGATGCTCGGCACGAAGCGGACCCGCGCTATATCGCCGAGTTCCTGGGGGATCGGCTTAATGAGCTGGTTGACAGGCGCTTCGGCAGAGAGCCGAGGTCGGCGGTGCGTATCCAGGTCGAGCAGTTGCGTCAGCGATTTGACACGTTCGCCCTGACCCAGTCCAAGCTGATTGAAGCCGGTTGGCGGATCGAACACATCGAAAAGGAACTGCGGGCCGAGGTGTTGGTTGATGGTGAGCCGTTTGGGATCGTCGGGAAGATCGATCGGATCGACCGTCACGACACGCTGGGCTGGCGTGTGTATGACTACAAGACCGGTGACACGGCGAAGCCGCCTGAGAAGACGCATCGGGTTGGGCCTAAGGATGACAAGACGTGGGTTGATTTGCAGTTGCCGTTGTATCGGGATCTGTGTGCGACGCTTGGGGTGGTTGGGGCGATCGAGTTGGGTTATCTGAATCTGCCGAAGTCTGCGGAGGGCGCGGGGCCTGCGTTTGCGGGTTGGGGCGTGGATGATCTGGCTGAGGCGGTGATTGCGAGGGACGGTGTGATCGTGGCGTTGCGTGAGCAGAAGTTCTGGCCGCCGCGTGATGTGCCGGCGTATGCGGATGGGTTGGGAAGAGTCTGCGCGGACACGGTGATGCAGAGGCAATCGGTGATCGCTGCGAGCGAAGATGGGGGAGCGTTGCGATGAATCTACAGGACCACGATTTCGATCAACATGAGGCGATGGGTGGTGGTGGCGGAGCGCTGCCGCACCAGACGATCCGTGCGTCGGCGGGTTCGGGCAAGACGTACAAGCTCAGCACGCGGTATTTATCGTTGATACGACGGGGTGCCAAGCCAAGCGAGGTGCTGGCGACGACGTTTACGCGCAAGGCTGCTGGGGAGGTGCTTGGCCGGGTGATTACGCTGCTGGCAGGGGCGGTTATTGACAAGGATCAGCGGGACGCATTATCTGATTCGCTGGAAGGTCCACGGCTATCACAAGGCGAATGCCGGGCGATGTTGCGGGCGTTGACGCATTCGCTGCATCGGCTATCGATCTCGACGATTGACGGGTTTTTTAATCGGATGGCGCAGAGTTTTCGGTATGAATTGGACCTGCCTGCGGAGCCGAAGCTGATTGATGCGATGCATCCGGTGGCGGTTCGTCTTCGCCGGGACGCGATTGAGGCGATGCTTGGGGACGATGATCTGCCGACGCTGGTGACGCTGCTTCGGCAACTGCATCACGACGCGGCGGCGCGTTCGGTGACGGAGGCGATCGACTCGGCGGTGACGGGTTTGTACGAGGTGTACCGCGAGGCGTTGGATCGGGGCGTGTGGTCGAGGCTTGAGCCGTTGGGCTTGATGGATGAGGACGGGCTGCGTGAGGCGATGGATGCGCTTGATGCGGCGGCGGCGAACCTGCCGGAGAACAAGCCTTGGCGTAAGGCTTACGAGGAGAGCCGCGGCGCGGCGGCCATGCGCGATTGGAAGCGGTTTGTCAGCAAGGGGATTCCCAAGAAGATCGTTGAGGGGGGTGAGACTTTTCAGCGACTGCCGATCACGGAAGACTGGCTGGTGGTGTTTGAGCCGTTGGTCGGTTACGCGGCGGGGGTGTTGATTCAACGGGTCGCCAAGCAGACGCTGGCGACGTATGACCTGTTAAAGAGGTTTGATGAGCATTACGCGCCGCTTCGGCGGAGGCAGGGTGTGCTGTTATTTAGCGATATTACTCACAAGCTGGCACATGAGATGCCAAAATCTGACGAGCTGATGCAGGATGTGTACTTTCGGCTTGATGGGCAGGTGACGCATTTATTGTTGGATGAGTTTCAGGACACGAGTTTGTCGCAGTGGGAGGTGCTTCGGCCGTTCGCGGAGGAGATCGCGGCGACTTCCGATGGGTCGCGGAGCTTGTTTTGTGTGGGGGATACCAAGCAGGCGATCTACGGCTGGCGAGGCGGGGTTGCGGAATTATTCGATGAGTTTGAGGACACGCTTGGGCTGGAGGATGAGTGTCGGCTGACCATGTCGCGGAGCTACCGCTCGAGCGCGGTGGTGCTGGAGGCGGTGAATCGGGTGTTTATTGATATCGCTGCTAACGCGGTGCTTGCTGATGAAAGCGGCGCGGCTAAGCGGTGGCAGAAGGGGTTTGAGGCACACGAAGCGGTGCGCGACTTGCCGGGGCATGTCACACTGGAAACTTCCACGGCGGGGTACAACCCGGCGGACACGGATGGGGGTGTTGATGATGATGCCACCGATGCGGTATCTGAGGCGGCGGGCGCGCATGAGGTTTATGTGGCGCGGCGGGTGAAGACGTTGTATGAGCGTGATGGCGGGGCGGGGTCGATCGGGGTGTTGGTCAGTCGGAACAAGACCGCTTCAAGGTTGATCTATGAGTTGGGGAAGCTGGGGTTGCCGGTCAGTGGTGAGGGGGGAAGCCGGTTGGCGGATTCGCCGGCGGTGATGGCGGTGTTGTCGGCGTTGGTGATGGCGGATCATCCGGGTGATACGGCGTCGGCGTTTCATGTTTTTAACTCGCCGTTGGGTGACGTCATCGGGATGACCTCGGCCGATCCGGCGAGCGTGCGGCGGGCGTCTGTGAAGATACGACGATCGCTGTTGGCGAAGGGTTACGCGCAGACGATTGCTGACTGGACGCGTGGTGTTGCGGGGTCGTGTGATGCTCGGTCGATGAAGCGGTTGACGCAGTTGATTGAGTTGGCGGATAAGTCTGAGCCGAACGATCCGTTGAGGCCGTCGTGGTTTGTTGATTTGGCTGAGTCGGCGAGCGTGGCGGAGCCGAGCCAGTCACCGATCCGGGTGATGACGATCCACGGTGCTAAGGGGCTTGAGTTCGATACGGTGGTGCTGGCGGAGTTGGATCGGAAGCTGACGGATCGTTCGGTGATGTTGATCGAGCGCGACGATCCGACCGGGCCGATCACCGGGGTGTATCGAAACCCTGACAAGGGGGTGCGAAGCCTGGATGAGAAGCTGGAACGGGCGGCGGAGTCTCAGCGTGAGAGCCGGGTCATTGAGGATCTTTGCTCGCTGTATGTCGCGATGACTCGTGCGCGGCAGGCGCTATACATGATTATCACGCCTTTGGAACTGACGAAGACGGGCAAGCCCAGGAGCAAGGGCTTGTGTTTCGCTTCGATCCTGCGTGAGGCGCTTTGTGAGATCGAGGAGACGCTGGATGGGGAAGAGGTGTTGTATGAGTTTGGCGAAGCGGGTTGGGTGTGTACCGCTAAGGCGATGAAGACTAGTGAGCCACGGCAGGCTCCGGCGGGCAAAATCCGGGGGCGGGGGTTGGATAAGCCAACGGACGGTGCGTGGCGGTCCTGGCCGACGGTGACGCCGTCGTCGCAGGCGGGTCTGGGTGATGCGGTGAAGGGTGAAGCGGCGAAGCGCAGCGCGTCGGGTTTGATCGACCTGACGCCGCAAGACCTCTCGGCGATGCGGTACGGGACGATGATCCACGAGTGGATGCGGCTGGTTGGTTTTATTGATGAAGATGAGATGCCCGGTGATGAGGCGTTGCAGCAGGTTGCGCAGCGGGTCATGCCGGGGGCGGATGCGGATTGGGTAACAGCGAGGGTTCAGCGGTTCCGGGAGACGTTGGCGGGGCCGGTGGCACAGGCGGCGCTTGTGCGGGACGGCGCTAATGAGTTGTGGCGGGAGCGCGGGTTTGCGGTGAACGACGGGGGGCAGTTGTTACAAGGGTTCTTCGATCGTGTGACGATTTATAGAAACGATCAGGGTGAAGCTACGCAAGTAAGGTTGATTGATTTTAAGACCGATCGGCTGGGGTCTGGCGGTGAGCGGGCGATTGCAGAGCACTATCGGCCACAGATGCGTGTGTATCAGCGGGCGTTGATGAAGATGCTTGGGCTGGATGCGCAGGCGGTGACGATGCGTTTGTGGCTGGTCGGGGCGGACTGTCTGATTGATCTGTAGACAACGACTTGATCCCAGGCAAACCGATCAGGTGGGATTGGCCACGAAGAGGCACAAAATACACAGAGATAGATGCTGCATCGAGGGGGGGGTGGCCGAATGTAAGCGACTGACGCGCGGGTCTGCGATCCGTCGCTAAACGAGAGGCCGGGTTGCGATGGCAGTCGGAGCAGGCCTTACATACGGCAGGCACCCCCCAGTTTGACATGAGTAGCCCGGGGACACAGCCGATGGGCGTCGATGCGGGGGAACGACCGGGCGTACTCGCTAAAATCGCGGTTTTTGGCGGATAAACCTTGACTTTAGGGGGGTTGAGGCTTTACTGTGTACGTCAGCTTGGGTGCTAAGCACCCGGGTCCCACAACCCAGCGCCGCCGATCCCGGCGGTTGTGCAAAGGTACAAGTTAAAGATGAGAAGCAGGGTCCGCGTGATTCATTTGTTGGTGTTGGCTGTCGCTGTGTTTTTCTGCGCACCGAACGAGGCCAAGGCGATCGACGGCGACCTTAACGGCGACGGGTTTGTGGGTGCGTTGGACCTTCAGATCATCCTCACAAACTGGGGGCAGATCGTCACGCCCGGCGACCTGAGCAAGGGGGATGTGTTCCCCGACGGGTTCATTGGGTTGACCGACTTGTCTTTTCTGTTGTTGAGTTGGGGGCAGGGCACTATCCCAACGCCCGGCGGGGATGCGTCGCTTGGGATGAATCTTACGGAGATCGCGTACTTCAGCCGTGAGCTGGTGTTTGTGGATGCGGTCAAGAGCGCTCGGCGGTGGGTCGATACGAATCCCAACGGCGTGCCTTTCGACACGGGGCAGACGGTCGCGACCGATGCGAACGGTTGGCCGATCCTTGGGTCTGGGCAATCGGCGCAGACGCTGTTGCTGATCGACAAGCCGGCGAGCTACCCGGTGGGGACTTACAACGTCACTTTCGATGGGACAGGTACGCTGGCGTTTGAGTTTGATGCGAGCAACGTGCAGGTTACGGGCGCGGGCACGATGACGTTTCAGGTCAACGTCGCCAGCGACAACGGGATCTTGATGCGGGTGGTGACTTCCGCCGCCGCACCGAACCATGTGAGAAACATCCGCGTGTGGATGCCGGGGTACAGCGCAAGCTCCCCGTCGGCATTCGAGCAGACGGATTTTATCCCCAAGCTCCAACCGTTCGGGGTGATCCGGTTCATGGACTGGCAGAAGATCAACGGGTCCAACGTGGTGGAGTTTGCGGACACGTCCACCGGCAAGACCTTCAGCCAGGACAACAACAACGGGGTGGCGTTGAAGTACATGATCGAGTTGTGCAACGAGCTGGGCGCTGATGCCTGGTTCTGTATGCCGCACAAGGCGAGCGATGCGTTTGTGACGGAGTTTGCCACGATCGTGCGTGACGGTGTATCTGATCCTGATCCCGACTTGAACATCCCGCCGTTGGACCCGGGGCTGAAGATTTATGTGGAGTGGTCCAACGAGGTGTGGAATGTTTCATTCCCGCAGCACAAGTGGATCGGTGATCAGACGGGGGCGACGGTGTTCTCGGTACCTTGGTTCCAGAAGTGGGCCAGCGAGGCGAACAAGGATTTTGCGATCTGGACCACGGTGTTTGCGGGGCAGACGGATCGGCTGATCCGTGTCGCTGCGGGGCAGCAGGCGAATGTCTGGATCACCGAGAGGCTGACCGAGGAGATCGCCCTTGATGGCGGTGAGATCGATGCGGTCGCCTGTGGTGCGTATTTCGATCATCGCCACGCGCCGTTCAACGCCAGCACGACGCCACAGGACATTATCGATAACGCGATCAACGAGACGATCCCCAACACTTTTGCCGATCAGTACCAGAACCATGGCGACCTGGCGCAGCAGTTGACCAACCAGCTTGGCCGAACGATCCCGCTATTGGCGTACGAGGGCGGGCAGCACTACACGGTCGCGGGGAACACGTCGCTGCCTTACTTCCAAGCGTTCAAGGATGTGCAGACCTACGAGAACCCGGGCGGCAACGGGATGTACGAAGCGTATACGGCGAACCTTCAGGCGTTTAACCAAGGCGGCGGGGCGCTTTATGTGGCGTACAATTTCGTGGGCAAGCCCGGGCCGTTCGGTGCGTGGGGGCACCTGCAGTTTCAGAATGAGACCGGGGCGGTGGCACCGAAGTATCGTGCGTTGCTGGACTTCGGTGGGAACTAAAAACAAGCGATCTGTATCAGCCAAACAAAAGATGGATTAAGGGTTAGTCGGGGCGGTTTTTTATTCCTTGACAGGGTGGGCGGGGGTGGTAACTTCATGCTGATCTATACTTGAGCAATTCATTGTTCCGACCACCGGGCGGGTGGCTGGCGATGTGATATTGAGGGTGAGGATGACACGATACCGTTGGGTTCTGGTTTTTTGCGTGGCTGTCGTTTCGGCGGGGATCTTGCCATGCGCTGCGCAGGTCGATGTGGTCGGACCATTGGACGGGGACCTGGACGGTGACAGCTTCGTGGGGCTTTCGGACCTGTCGATCATCATTGCCCACTGGAACCAGACAGTCACGCCGGGCGACCTGCTCAGCGGTGATCCGACCGGGGACGGGACGGTGGGGATCGATGACATCGGCGTGGTACTTGGGAATTGGAAC
>JAJRRS010000105.1 GCA_024279275.1 Planctomycetota bacterium
CCGTATCTTCGCTGATCAGGACGAACTGTGGGACGCATGTGTGGTGGCCTGGAACCACCTGGGTCCCCAACGCCTGGCCAGCATCTGCCACACCGATTGGGTCGCGCTGGAATTAAGATGAAGGCGTATTAGTCAGGGATTAGGGGATATCACGGAGGGCGCGGAGACACGGAGACGCGGAGGAGAACCGGGCGTGGGATTGGGTGGGGCGAAGCTAGTTTTTTTCTTCTTCCTCTTCTTCTTCTTCTTCTTCTTCGCCTTCGTATTCATCTTCTTCGTCTTCGTACTCGTCGTCGGTTTCTTCTTCCTCGTCCTCCTCTTCTTCCTCGCATTCCTCTTCGTCTACTTCGTCTTCTACCTCGGTGTCGGCGTCTTCTTCGTAGACATCTTTCTCGGAGGTGTTTTCTTCGAGTTCATCTTCATCTTCGGGGGGTTGGAGGCCTGCGGCGTCGGCTTCGGCCTGGGCTTTCATGGCCTGCCATTCCTCGTCGGTGATGGTGACTTCGCGGGCTTGGGAGCCTTTGTATTCGCCGATGAGTCCTGCGGCGTAGATCTGTTCGATGAGTCGAGAGGAGCGTGAGTAGCCGATGGTGAGTCGGCGTTGCAGTAGCGAGACGCTGCCGCGTTGTGTTTCGATGACGATGTCGACGGCCTGGTTGAACAGCGGGTCGCGTTCCATTTCTTCGCCGTTTTCGTCGGTGGCGGCGCCTGCGGTTTTGATCTGTACGAGGGACGGTTCGAAGTTTTGTTGTGCGATAGTCTTGAGGAACTTGACGGTCTTGCGGACTTCGGCGTCGTCTACGAGTGTGCCTTGGGAGCGTGTGAGTTTACTGGATCGTGGTGAGAGGAAGAGCATGTCGCCCTGTCCGAGCAGTAGTTCGCCGCCCTTTTGGTCGAGGACGATGCGTGAGTCCATGCCTGAGGCGACCTTGAATGCGATGCGGCAGGGCATGTTGGATTTGATCAGGCCGGTGACGACGTTGGCCTGGGGTCGTTGAGTTGCGAGGATCAGGTGGATGCCGACGGCCCGTGCTTTTTGAGAGATGCGCACGATGGAGCTTTCGACTTCCTTGTTGGTCATCATCAGGTCGGCGAGTTCGTCGATGACGAAGACCATGTAGGGGAGCTTCTTGGGGATGCGTGCCTCTTCCTCTTCGTTGGCAGGCTCCATGCGTTCTTTGAGTTCTTTCCAGCCCAGTTCGTTGTAGCTGTTGAGGTCTCGGACGCCTGCTTCGGCGAGCAGTTCGTAGCGTTCGTCCATTTTGGTGACGGCCCATTCGAGGATGGCGGCGGCCTTGCTCATCTCGGTGACGACGGGGCACATCAGGTGGGGGATGTTCTTGAACATGGCCATCTCGACCATCTTGGGGTCGACGAGTACGAGCTTGAGTTCATCGGGTCTTTTGGTGAACAGGAAGCTCATGATGATGGAGTTCATGCAGACACTCTTGCCCGAGCCGGTGGTGCCGGCGATGAGCATGTGGGGCATGGTGGTGAGATCCTGGACGAGCGGGTTGCCGCTGGCGTCTTTGCCGAGGAACATGGGGAGCTTCATTTTGTGGAAGTCTTCGCCTGGGTTGGTCATCAGTTCCTTGAGTCGGACGCGTTCTTTTTTGAGATTTGGCACTTCGATGCCGACGGTGTCTTTACCGCCCGTGTTGGGGACGATGCGGATGTTTTGTGCTTTGAGTGCGCGAGCGAGGTCGGAGTCTACGGCGTTTAGGCGTGAGACTTTTGTTCCGGGCGCGAGTCGGACCTCGAAGAGTGTGATGACCGGTCCGGAGTCGATGCCGACGACTTCGCCCTCGATGCGGTATTGCTGGAGAGCGGATTCCAGTTGCATGGCTTGGTCGCGTACGATTTTTTCCATCTCTTCGGTGAAGTTGGATTCAGGCTCGAGGAGGATATCCAGGCCGGGGAACTCGTAGCCTGAGAGATCGACTTCGCGGGGTGGTGGTGGCTTGACGGTACCTGCCTTGGGCGCGAAGTTGATTGGGAGCTGCTGCATCTTGGCGCGAAGCTCTTCTGTGGAGAAGTTTTTCTTCTTTTGTTTGTGTAGGCCGGGAGCGCCGGGGGATTCGTCTTCTTCTTCTTCCTCCTCCTCTTCGTCCTCTTCCTCTTCTTCTTCGTATTCGTCTTCCTCGTACTCCTCGTCTTCTTCTTCGTATTCGGGTTCATCTTCGAGGCCGAAGGACTGTGTTGCGCCCAGGCCGCCGGCGTCTTCGTCGATGGCGGTCTCGGCATCCTTGCGTCGTCTGCGTGCGTTGCCGGACTTGCGAGAGGATTTGGTGTCGGCTTCGTCAGTTTTGCCCCAAGGGAGTGATAGCCCGGCGAAGCGGCCGGCGAGTTGAGGGGCGCGGAGTTTGGGGAGTTGGATGTGGGTGAGTTTGAGGATCGAAGCGCCAAGTGCTTTGGGGACTGCGAGGACGAACTGGTCTGCGGCGAGGACGGCACCGACCCAGAAGCCGACGACGAGGATCATCATTGTGCCGGGGGTTGCGAAGCGGGCGGTGAGGCTGTCGTCGATGAGAGTTGCGAGGAGTCCGCCTGCACCCTGGGGCGAAGCGCTGAAGCCGTGGATTGCGGTGGGGATGGCGACGCCGATGAGCGCGCTGGTGCAGATGGTCATGACGACCAGGCCGAGGATGCGGATGACGGGTTGGTTGATGGTTTTGCCGATGCCGGTGAGGATGAGCATGACCAGCGTGCCTGCGAGTGCGACCCATGCGCCGGGGCCGACCATGAGGTTGATCTTGTGTGCGACCAGTGCGCCTGATTTGCCTATCCAGTTGTGGATGGTTTCGTTGGGTACGCCGAAGGCGTGGGCCGGTGGGTCGGCGGGGTGGTAGCTGGCCATGGCGGCTGCGATGAGCAGCCAGAGGCCGGCGGCGAGCGCCCAGGCGATGGCGAGGTAGAGAGCTTTTTGGTCGTCTTTTTTCTTGCGTGACTTCTTAGCCATAATCGTTGACTTACCAAGGGGTTTGGGTCGATCGGTGTGGCGCATAACCATGGCGCTACGGAACTCTGTTATCGGCATGGCGGCGGGCTTTGCGACAGAAGCTAGGAGGGGTTACAAAGGCCGATAATGTGTGGGGTTTTAGCGTAGAGTGATGAACCGCGAAGGGGCGAAGAGCGCGAAGCAGAATGAAACAGGGATGAAGGGGATGAACACGGGGATCAGAGCGGAGGGGTCCACAGATGGGGAGGATTGACAGGATGAAGGAGTGTGGGGAGTCGTGCAGGAAGATAGGAGAAGAGTGGCCCACAGATTTTCGCAGATTGACACAGATTTCAGAGGTGTCTTGCGGATCAATTCTTAATCTGTGTAATCTGTGAAAATCTGTGGGCAAAACCCCGGTCCTCACTTCGCGCTCTTTGCGTCTTCGCGGTAGAGTTGGTTTGGTTATTTTGTTCGAGGTTCCGTTGGTAGAAAGGTATCTGTTGTGAAAATCGCGACGTCGTTGTGTATCCGTTCGGATGAGATTAGTGAGCCGGCGTTGATCGCGGCGCTGGCCCGGGCGGGGTTCGATGGGATCGATCTACCGTTTTATATGCATGTGGATGAGGTGGACTGGTCGGACGATCGGGCGGCGGGTGCGTGGGCGGAGCGGCGGGTTGGGTGGGCGGTTAAGGCGGGGGTGGAATGGGTGCAGGCGCATGGGCCTTTCTTTGATATGTTCGGGGAGGATGAGGATGCGCAGCGGTCGCGGCAGATGTGTCGGCACGGGATCAAGGCCTGCGGGCGATTAGGGATTCCGTGGATGGTGCTGCATCCGGATATCTTCCCCGGTGCGTTTGATGCGGGGCATGTGAAGGCCATGCTAGACGGCAATGCGGCGTTCTTCCGGTCGCTGCTGGACGATTGCGAGAAGCACAAGGTCGGGATCGCGATTGAAAATATATTCGATCACTACGCGCAGACGCGCGGGTGTGAGCGATATTTTGCAGGTATCCCCGAGGAGCAGTGCGCGTTGATTGATGCGTTGAGCCATCCGTTGATGGGCGCATGTTGGGATACCGGGCACGCTCATATGAATGATCTGGATCAGCGGGCGGGGATTGTTGCTTTAGGGGACAGGCTCAAGGCGATTCATATCCAGGAGACCCGGTCGGGGGTGGATCGTGACGATCATGTTTTGCCGTACAGCATCGAGCCCCCGGGCGTTGATTGGGAGGGCGTCACCTCCGGGCTGCGCGAAATCAACTTCCCCGGGCCGTTTACGTTTGAGGTGCATTCGGCGCTGCAGCGTGTGCCGGTGGAGTTGTTGGATAGTGCGCTGGGTTACAAGATGGCGGTGGGGCGGTATTTGATGGGGAAGGTTGCGATGAAGTGAAAGCGGTCTCACTTTAATGTACGCCTCCCCTTTTTCCATTCCAAGGAGAGATCTTGTGAACGATCCCGCCGAACCGGTTGATAGCTTGCTCGCCTGCCTTGAGTCATGGGAGGCCGTGGATGAAGACGATAAGCCGCTGACTGCGGTTATGTCTCCCCCGCTTGATCTAACAAGCATGAGTGAAGGCGCCTTGGCGGAGTACCACCGTTTGCCGCGCGATTTCGCTGAATTTCTTGCAAGATCCAATGGCTTGGATCTTGGTGTTCTTGAGTTGCTTCCCTTTGCGAATCAAACTTCTCCTTGGACGATGGATATACGAATCGTTCACAATTGGGGTAATGGTGATCATGACGGCATCGTTATTTCAGGCGAGGGCCTTCCCTTTCAGGCAGGGAACATTGTGCATTGCAAAGTATCTGGAAATGAGTTTGGGTTGGTCTCCGAGTCATTTGCCGCCTGGATAGAATCGGTGCTAGGAGAAATCTCGGAGATCGGCACCTTGATGCATCCAATGGATTATGTGGTCCGCTCAAAACAGTCGCGATGGTATCTTAGTACACGGCCAGAATCGACGCCCTCGTACCGAGTCATTGAGGAACACAGGGGCCTATATCAGGAACTGACATTGCATATTTTGGGTGGCGTGAGTTCGGATTACGACGAGGCCGTTCGAGCAGGCAAAGCGGAAGCCACGCTTCACACAAATGGGCGGCTCGCCTCATATGTACCCCTTCGGAGGGGTAAGTATCACGGGCTCTATACGACGTGGTACGAGACCGGCAAAATGTCATCCGAGTGTACCTATGTAAAAGGTACTCTGCACGGGCCAAGCAGGAATTACAGTCCGGATGGACGTCTCTTGCGGGAGGGCGAGTACAGGAAGAATAGGAATTGGGACGGCATGTTCTGTGAGATCGTCGATAGTCAAGACTATATCGTGACTTACTGCAAGGGTAAAGAGGTCGATCGCAGGCCTGCAAGGGGTGAAGAATAGGTGGTTCTGGAAGTACTCTGTAAAGAACTTGAAGGGTAAGAATATTTTTTCGGGCTCAGTCTTAGCAGAATCACCGCCCCGTATGTCCAAACCCGCCTTCGCCGCGATCGGTGGGGGGGAGTTCTGTTACTTCCTGCCACTGGGCGCGGGGGACGGGTTTGATGATGAGTTGGGCGATGCGCATGTGGCGGGTGACTTCGAAGGGGGCGGGGCCGTGGTTGATGAGGGGGACCATGACCTGTCCGCGGTAGTCGGCGTCGATGGTGCCGGGGGCGTTGGGCATGGAGATGCCGAACTTGGTGGCGATGCCTGATCGGGGTCGTACCTGGGCTTCGTAGCCTATGGGGACGGCCATGGCGAAGCCGCAGGGGATGAGTCGGATTTCGCCTGGGGGGATTATGACAGGATCTTCGACGGCTGCGTGGAGGTCCATGCCTGCGGCGTGTTTGGATTGGTAGTCGGGGAGGGGGACGTCGGTGTTGCCGGGGAGTCGCATGACGGGGACGGTGATGGTGTTTGTGTCGGTTTGCATGGGGGGATTATAAGGGGAGATGTGTGATGTGTGATTGATGAGTGATGAGGTGGGGGAGGGGGGCAGGAAAGCAGGACGGCCTCAACAGCCGCAGCGGCTAAATTACGAAAGCTGGAAATAGGAGGGGGGGGGTGAAGTTTTAGTGAGGAGTGAGGAGGTGGGGGATTGATTGATGATTTTTGATGTGTGAGTGATGATGTGGGGGGAGACCCCGGCCAAGGCCCGGGGGGCCATGACCGGGCTTTGGGGGATGGGTGCTGGTGTTGTTGTATGCTGTGTGTGGGATGATTTAACAGCCGGGTGGATGGAGGATTTTAGGATGCGACGGATTTCATTGCGGATGGTTGGCTGGGTTGCGGGTTGGTTGATTTGTGTTTCGGTTTTTGCGCAGCCGGTGCGGTTGGGTGTGGATATGTTGCGTGAGGGTGGGTTTGAGGTGTTGCGTGGGAAGCGTGTGGGGCTGGTGGCGCATCCGGCGAGCCGGGACAGTCGGTTTGTGAGTACGGTGGAGGTGTTGCGTGGGGCGGCGGGAGTGGAGTTGGTTGCTTTGTTTGGGCCGGAGCACGGGGTTTATGGGGATGAGTATGCGGGGGACAAGATTGCGGATCGCAGCGATCCGCGGACGGGGCTGCCTGCGTATTCTTTGTATGGGTCTAACCGCAAGCCAACGGAGGCGATGCTTGAGGGGTTGGATGTGTTGGTGTTTGATTTGCAGGATATCGGTGCGCGGAGTTACACCTATATCAGCACGATGCGGGCTTGTATGGAGGCGTGTGCGGAGCAGGGTATTGAGTTTGTGATTCTGGATCGGCCGAACCCTTTGGGGGGGGAGCGGATCGAGGGCGGGTTTGTGGAGGAAGGGTTTGAGTCGTTTATTTCGCACATCGCGGTGCCTTATGTGCATGGGATGACGATGGGTGAGTTGGCGGGGTTGGTGAGGGATAAGTACACGCCGGGGTATGAGAAGTTGACGGTTATTAAGATGTCGGGTTGGGAGCGGGGGATGAAGTGGGAGGATACGGGGTTGAGGTGGGTGATTACTTCGCCGCATATTCCCAACGCGAAGGCATGTGCGTATTACGTGGCGACGGGGATTGTGGGGGAGTTGTTTACGGTTTCGATTGGTGTGGGGTATACGCAGCCGTTTGAATTGTTTGGTGCCCCCGGATTGGACGGGGAGGTGTTGGGGGAGGCGTTGAATGATTATTGGAAGACGCCTGGGCGTTACTATCAGGGGACGACGGAGGGGCAGAAGATCCGTTTGCCGAAGTCGGGTGCGCCGCTGGGCGTGACGTTTAGGCCGGTGTGGTTTAAGCCGTTCTATAGCCGATTCAAGGGTGAGGTTTGTCAGGGTGTGCAGGTGTATCTTGATCTGGACAAGAAGGTGAACCTTGTCGAGACGAATTTTAAGCTGGCGCAGGCGTTGGGCGGTGAGTTTATATTTGGGGATGGTGAGCGGGACCGGTCGTTTGATATCGCAACGGGGACGAACAAGGCGAGGCTGTTGTTGATGAGTGGTTCGCCGTTGGAGGGGTTGTTCGCGGATTGGCGTCGTCAGAGCGAGGGGTTTAGGAAGGATCGGGAGAAGTATCTGCTGTATCCATCAAGGTGAGACAGTTCTCCTGAATCGTTTAGGTGGGTGGTACGGGTTGATGATGTGTCATACGGATTACGATTGAAACTCGTGCCCAACATGACGGCCCAATCCCCCGGCAAAGCCGGGGGCTGAGGGTGAAACGACCGTCTGTGAATTAAACAGGGTCTGCATCACATATCGCTGGATGTCGGGGTAAGATCGTGGTTTAGATGGATTAAAAGGGGTGTTCGTGCGTCCCGAATGTTATATAATACGCGGCTCGGCAGGCGTTGTGGGCCTGGCTGGCATGAGTAAAATCCTTAGGTTGAAAAGAGGCTGCGATGCATCGAGTTTTATTGATGGGTGCTGGGAAGATTGGCGTGGCGATTGCGAACTACCTGTCCAAGACCGGCGACTTTGACGTGCGGGTGGCGGATGTGAGCCAGGATTCGCTGGACCGGTTGGCGAAGATCGCTGACGTCGAGACACTGAAACTTGATGCGACCGACCCGGGTGCGCTGATATCTGCGATGAAGGATCGTGACTCGGTGTTGTCGGCGTTGTCGTTTGCGCATAACCCGCCGATCGCTGAGGCGGCGTTGAAGGCGGGCCTGAGTTACTTTGATCTAACCGAAGATGTGCAGACGACGAAGAAGGTCATGGCTGTGGCGAAGCATGCCAAGCCCGGGCAGATATTCATGCCTCAGTGCGGGTTGGCGCCGGGGTTTGTGAGTATTGTTGCGCATGATCTGACGACGCGGATGGATAGTTTGGACACGGTGACGATGCGTGTCGGTGCTTTGCCGTTGTATCCTTCAAATGCGTTGAAGTACAACCTGACGTGGAGCACGGACGGGCTGATTAATGAGTATTGCAACGACTGCGAGGCTATTTATAACGGTGAGTTGACGAATGTGCTGCCGTTGGAGGGGCTGGAGCATTTTTCGGTGGATGGTGTGCGGTACGAGGCGTTCAACACGTCAGGGGGGCTGGGCACGCTATGCGAAACCCTCAAGGGCCAGGTTCGTACGCTTAACTACAAGACGGTGCGTTATCAGGGGCACCGGGATCTGGCGGCGTTTCTGGTTAACGAGCTAAGGCTTAGCCATCGGCGGGAGTTGTTTAAGGACATTCTTGAGCACGCGGTCCCGATGACGGATCAGGATGTGGTGATTGTTTTCTGTGCGGTGACAGGTCAGAGCGATGGTCGGTTGCTGCAGATTACTGACGCACGGAAGGTTTATCACAGCGAGGTCAACGGTCGGGAGTGGAGCGCGATCCAGATCACGACCGCGATGGGGATCTGTGCGGTGTTGGATATGCACGCCCAGGGCAAGCTGACCAGCCAGGGTTTTGTGCGTCAGGAAGAGGTGTCGTTGAAGGACTTCTTGGCGAACCGTTTTGGCCGATACTACGGCGGTGACGATCATGTTTTGATTGAGCCTCCTGAGTATGATCCCACCGAGGCCGACGGCCCGGTTTCTGCGTAAATTGTAAATTATAAATCCAAGCCCCCTCCACGAGAACTGTTATGCAACCCAGTGATTTCATGCCCAAGCTCGGGCTGACCCAGGAAATGTCCGGACTATTCTACGACGGCGCGGCGCAGGCTGCGGGCGGAGAGACACGGGATATTCACAGTCCGATTGACGGGCGCAAGCTCGGGTCGGTCAAGCTCGCGACGCCGGGGGATACGGCAAAGGCTATTGATAGCGCGGCTGCGGCGTTCAAGCAGTGGCGCACCGTTCCTGCGCCGGTGCGTGGTGAACTGGTTCGTCGGTTTGGTATGAAATTGCGAGAACACAAGGAGATGCTGGGCGCTCTGGTTGCGTGGGAGGTCGGGAAGATTACGGCTGAGGCGGAGGGCGAGGTGCAGGAGATGATTGACATCTGCGACTTCGCGGTGGGTTTGAGTCGTCAGCTTTATGGTTTGACGATAGCGAGTGAGCGGCCTGAGCATCGCTTGACGGAGCAGTGGCATCCGATTGGGCCGATCGGTGTGATCAGTGCGTTTAATTTCCCGGTGGCGGTGTGGGCGTGGAACCTGGCGTTGGCGTTGGTTTGTGGCGATACGGTTGTGTGGAAGCCTTCGGAGAAGGCACCGTTCTGTGCGCTGGCGTGTCAGAATCTGTTTAGTGAAGTCGTTGCTGAGATGGACGAGGCCCCGGCGGGGCTTGGTGCTGTGGTGATCGGGTTGGCAGACACCGGTGAAGCGATTTCGGGTTCGGGCAAGCTGCCGATGGTTTCGGCGACGGGGTCGATCCCGATGGGCAAGGCGGTGGGTAAGGCGGTGGGCGCACGGCTTGGCAGATCGCTATTGGAACTGGGCGGCAACAACGCGATGATCCTCACGCCAAACGCGAATCTTGATCTGGCGTTGCCGGCGATCACGTTCTCGGCGGTGGGCACCTGTGGGCAGCGTTGCACAAGCATGCGGCGGCTGATCGTGCATAGCTCGGTGAAGGACACGATCGTTGGTCGGCTGGTTAAGGTTTACGAACAACTGAAGATTGGTAGTCCGGTTGAAGACGGCACGTTGATCGGTCCGTTGATTGATGAAGCGGCCGCGGCTGCGATGGATGTGACGATTGAAAAAGCGAAAAAACAGGGCGGGAAGGTTGTTACGGGCGGCGGGCGTGTGCCCGGGGGCGAGGGTGTCCCCGAAGGCGGGGTCTATGTCAGGCCGGCGATCATCGAGATACCTCACGATGCGGAGGTGATCCAGACCGAGACTTTCGCGCCGATTCTGTACGTCATGACGTATGACGATTTCGACGAGGCGATTGAGATCCACAACAACGTGCCGCAAGGGTTGTCGAGCGCGGTGTTCACCGACAACGTGCGCGAGGCGGAGCTATTTTGCGGGCCTGCGGGGAGCGACTGTGGGATCGCCAACGTGAATATCGGGACGAGTGGTGCGGAGATCGGCGGGGCATTCGGCGGCGAAAAAGAAACCGGCGGCGGGCGGGAGTCGGGGTCGGATGCGTGGAAAGCCTATATGCGCCGGAGCACACAGACGACGAATTATTCGACGGCGCTGCCTTTGGCGCAGGGGATTAAGTTTGATGTGTGAGGGTTGGGGGAATGGGAAAACGGCGAAGTCGCGAAGTGGGGGGAGAGTATTAAGAGAAGAGGGGGAGTATCACGGAGGGCGCGGAGACACGGAGGCGCGGAGAAAACGGGGGAGGGGAGGGAGAAGTATTCGTAGATTGCACAGATGACGCAGATTTAGAAGAGATCGTTTTGTTTCGGCAGGTTGAGTTTGATGTGGATTGATGGGTGGTGCGGTGGTTTTGTGGTCAGGGGGTTAATTGGCTGACCGGCGGCGTGTAACACCGCGGCTATTAGGGGTTAATACGCCTTCATCTTAATTCCAGCGCGACCCAATCGGTGTGGCAGATGCTGGCCAGGCGTTGGGGACCCAGGTGGTTCCAGGCCACCACACATGCGTCCCACAGTTCGTCTTGATCAGCGAAGATACGGTTGCTTAGGTAGTGACTTTTGAGGTAGGCCCACAACCTTTCGATGCCGTTAAGCTCGGGGCTGTACGGCGGCAGGAGCAACAATGTGATGTTGTCGGGCACTTGCAACGCCTTGGCTTTGTGC
>JAJRRS010000106.1 GCA_024279275.1 Planctomycetota bacterium
CATCCAACTGCACTCGACCGACCGACCAAGGCTCAGATAGCCCCAGGATCGTCTGATATAGCTCCGCATCTCGCATGGGCACACTCCTTAGGTGCCCGTTTTACTCTCAATCAACACCCACGGAAATCCCGGAAGGACCAACAAATTTAGGGCGTCGTTTAGGGCGCTCGCGGCGTGCCGCCCGGTGACACTATTTGGCTGTGTACCCACCATCGACCGGGATATTCACGCCTGTGATATACGCCGCTGCGTCCGAAGCCAAGAAGACGACCACGCCTTTCAGGTCGGTATAGTTACCCATCCGGCCCAGGAATGTACGCGCCGCGTAACGTTCGACGAACCGCGGATCGGCCTCTCCGGCATCCAACCCGCCGGGGCTGATCGTATTCACACGGATTCCAGAGGGCCCCAGCTTTGCGGCGGCGTAGCGGGTGAGGTTGAGCATGCCGGCCTTGTGAAAGAAGTAGTCCGGCAGGGCCGACATATTCAGGCCTTCGTAGAGTGTGAAGTCGGGCCCGACCATGCCTTGGATCGATCCGACGTTGATGATGCTTCCGCCACCTAGCTTGGTCATCTGTTCGCCGAAGGTTCGTGTCATCACAAACACACCGGTCGCGTTGACCCGCATGCTTTCCTCGAACGCCTCGGCGGGACTTGACCAGTCCTTCATGGGCCGGGCGACGGCGTTGTTGATGAGTACATGCACACCGCCCGTCTGATCGTTGATGCGGTCGGCTAAAGCTTCAATGCTCTCGGGACTCGATTGATCGAGGGTCTCGGCGGTTACGTCAAGACCGCCTCGCTTCCAACCCGCGACGCACTTGTCTAATGCCTCACGGCCTCGGCTGGCGACATAGACTTTGGCCCCCGCTTCCGCCAAAGCCTCGACGATCTGCCTGCCGTACAACCCGGCCCCACCGCTGACCAGGGCGACCTTCCCATCAAGACGAAAACTGTCTATCACCGACATAGGTTGGGTACTCCACTTACCTTCACATCTACTTTGAGTGTTACAACATTCATCGCTTTGATGATGGTTGTACCCGCGCGGGCTTCACCGCCATGATTACGGGGCTTCGGCTTTCAGTTGCCCGTTGCGTCACCTCAAGCCACGGCGGGTTGTCTACGCTGCGTAACATAGCCAAGTTAACACGGAGGGATTGCTCGGCCTCTTCTAGCGTGCATCTCACGGGGATATCACCCGCCACGGCATCTAAAAACGCGACGGCTTGATCAACATACATCTGGTCGCGATCATCCATCGGGCACGGATGATGCTCCCACTTCGTGTCTGAGTCGGACATGCTGGACCAACGATTCAGATGAAGCTCGACTCGATAGACCCCTGTTTCCGCGACGACCGTGATCGTAAACTCATTGGGGGCTTGATGAAGATTAAGGCCGTAGACCCCTAGCACATCGCCCTGTTGGCCGTGCCGTGCAATCACATGGACGGTGTCTTCTACCGAAACGCCTGGCAATGCTTGGTGATCGGCGTCGGCCATGAGTCGGCTGACCGGGCCGACCAGCCATTCGCCTGCGTTGACCAGGTGCGTGATCGCGTCTTGAATCGCCCCACCGCCGGACGCCCGCTTGGCAAAGTAAGTCTCGGCAAAGGCCGGCCGGAACATGGCGAACCGCTGCCCGACAGCCCCGGTGACTTGAAGCGGATGCCCGAACCTCCCCGCTTGTAGCTCCGCCCGCATGGATGCAAGCGCGGGGTTACAACGGAGTGTGTAGCCGACCGAAACCACCACGCGATTTTCAGCCACGATTGCTTTGAGCCCCTCAATCCCATCAAGTGAGACAGATAAGGGCTTCTCGATAAGCAGGTGCACCCCCACTTCTGCCAGGCGTGTTGCCATTGGTATGTGAAACGGGGCCGGAGTCGCGATCACGGCACAGTCGTAGTGATCAGACATGGCCGCATCGAGATCCGCATACGACTTCTCAATGTCGTACTCGACCTCGGCACGCCGCCTTAGTTCCGGGCTGACCTCACAGACGGATACCGAACACCGCCCCGTCTTCAGAAAACACCGGGCGTGACGCTCGCCGATCGAACCAAACCCTATCACCAGCACCTTGCAGGACATCTCACTACTCCTCACTAAATCAACTGGTCTTGTTTCCGGCGGCAGGTTATGCAACCGTGGACAGACATGATGCTCATGATTCCCACACCCCACTCACACCTGTCCAAAACTTCTGTCAGCACCACTGGGCAGCCGGTTGAGCCGCCAATCACCAGCGGCGTTCATGTTGTTGCGGACCAGCGTCGCCTCGGCGAACTCGAACTCCCAATCATTGTCCGTGATGATGTTGTCCACGAAGCCGTTGGCGAGGTCGCCAGCAATCTTGACCGCGCAGGAGACCTGACAGTGAGCTATCTGGATGCTCTGGCAGTCACGCAGGCGGATCTCGCCGTAGAATACGGCACAGGCGTTGATGGCCATGCCGTTGACGACATCGACGCAGTCAAGCGCGTAGCGTTCGTTGTGATTGATCAGGCAATTAGCGATCACCCCATGCGAGCCGTTCTCCTTGTCCGCGATCACGATGCCATTCAGGTTCGATCCGATGTTGGACTGGGTGATCTTGACGTTGCCAGCGTGGATAATACATCCCGTGGTGTTACGCATCAGATGGCTGTTGGTCAGCGTGACATATTCGCCGCGTTCATCGAAACAGATGCCCACCGCGTTACCGCAGGCGGTCAACCGATCGATCACACCGCCATCACAGAACGCCGCAGTGTCCAGCCGGGTGTGAGAAACACAGACCCCCTGCCCGCTGAAGTTGCGGACCCTGACCCCCGTGACAATAAAGCCCCAGGAGCCGCGGATATTCAGGCCAATGTGCCCGAGGTCTTTTCGTTGACGCCAAGGCTCCAACGCTTCGCCATCGAGTGTGAGTTCTCGCATCGACCAATTGCCGACACCGGACTGATCGAAGATCGGGTGATGATCGTTGCACGGGCGGATAACGGTCGCGTCCCCAGCACCGATGATGGTGACACCTGCGGGGATCCGGATATCGCTCCACCGGTAGAAGCCCGGCGGGATGCGGACGATGCCAGGGCCCTGAGCAATCGCGGCGTGGATCGCGGGACCATCGTCGATGTCGTTATCCAAGCCGTTGGGCGGCCGCCTGTCCGCACTTAAAAACTCACCCAGGATACGTTCAGTATTATTGGGTATCAGATCACTGTGCATATTAAACTTACCCTTGCAAACAAGTCCCCGCAGCACTTGCTGTCACATGATAACGACGTCGCGACATCACCACACCCAACGTCAACAGCAACAGCCCCGTCCCCGGCTCGGGAATCGCTGCGCCATCGCTGGGTGGAGTGCCCGCGTTCCAGTTACCAAGCACCACGTTCAGATCCGCGATCCCCACGAAGCCGTCACCGCTTGGGTCGGCCAGCGGATCACCGGGTGGGACCGACTGGTTCCAGTTGCCAAGGACGATGTTCAGATCAGCGATACCCACAAACCCGTCGCCGTCCAGGTCGCCATCCAGGAGTGGCACCGCCGCCGTGTTGCTGACCACGTCGCCGAAACTCGTCCCGATACGCAACTCGTCGAGCACCCACGTCGCCCGGTTCCCCGAACTGATCAGCAGGCGGTCCAGCAATGACGAGCTGCTCATCGCCGTCGTGCCGGCCAGTGTCCACGCCATCCCGCCCTCGGTGTCCGGAACGATGTCACCCGACTGGAACGCCGAGAGGAACAACTGGTCAAACGACCCCGAGGAGGCTTCAATCTTGCCCACGAGGTAATACTCTATGCCCTTGGTCAGAGAATTCGCGGCCGTGGCCACGCGCTGGCTGGCGTTCTCGACATAGAAAGACTCGTCGCCCTGCACCCCGAAGGAGGTCACCTTGTTGGTCCCATTCAGGAATGACACCTCGAATTCCTCACTGGCGTCCTCTTCGTCAGCACCGGTGTTGTCCTGACGGACCAGCAGAGAGAAGTAGTACGTTTCGTCGGCACCTAGGTCCAGCGGCGTGCCGAGTTCTCGGGACATCGACCCGCCGGCGAAATTGAAGAATACCGGCCGACGGTTGCCCTCGGTGACGAAGGGGAAGTCGGTGTAGTGCAGGTCGCTGGCCTCGATAATCGAATTTGCGACACCGCTAAGATTTGCATCGCTAGCCCAACCGCTGACAAAGCCATACCCGCCGTTCTTGTTGCCGAGGAGCTGTCCCGAATCGTACCGGAAATCGTCGTAGGCCAGCAGACCCGCTGACGGCTCAATGAAGGCCCGGTTGATTGAGGTATATGTAATGGACCTGGCCTGATTCGTTTCCAACAGAACCCCCACACCGCCGTCGGCCAGGAGTGACATATCGGAGTATCCGGAATAGCCATCGATCAATAGCCGTTCGTTGGTGAACGATCCCCCCTCGTTGTAGCTGGTGCGCACGACGAGGTTATTGCGATCGGGTCCACGAGGGCCGGTCCAGAGAATACGGTTCAGGTCATCGCCGGCGGATTGGAGTGTGTATCGAGTACTCGCAGCATGTACCGAAGCCGCGAACTGCCCGGGCATCGGCGGAAACAACCAGGTATCGCCGCCGTCGTTGCTGAGATACTTGACACGCGAGCTGGGAGACGCCGAGTTTTGCCGTCCGTCCATCATGATCTGGCCGTTGGCCAGTTGTACGATGTTGTTCTCATTGCTGGCATTACTCACTGACGAAAGTGCCCCGCGTCCCCAGGTCGTGCCGTTGTCGTCGCTGTAGACGGCGTATGAACTCCACCCCTGTCCAGTCTGCCAGCGTGCGGAGGGCACGATCAGTCGGCCGTTGGACGCCTGGATCCCGCTGCCCGGCCCGAAGGCCACGGTGTTCCAGTTGTTGAAGTCCTTCGCGCCCATCGTGATGTCAATCGCACTTGACCACGTGGCACCGCTGTTGTCGCTGAATCTGGCCCACGCGGTGTTGTTGGTCGTCCCGGGCTGTGAGTCGGTCGTGCCTAAGTTTCCTTCGAAGCGGTTGTACAAAACCCACACCCGGCCATTGGTCTGGTCGACGACCGTCGCGGGGTTGGAGACCTTCTCTCCGAATAACGAGGGTTGTTCGAGAACCTGCGTGGATGTCCAGGTCGCGCCGTTGTCGAAGCTGCGTTTCATAATCAGGTCGGTGTCGCCGCCGAAGCCCGCGTCGTCGCCGGTCCGGCCTTCGACGATGGCGATAAGTGTGCCGTCCAGTGCCGTCGCGAGGGTCGGGATCCGGTAATTGGGATATCCCACCCCGCCGACGAAGATATCGACTGCGGTGGTCTGTCGCGGCTGCTGAGCGAGAGCGTGGTTAGCCAGCACAGCCAACGTCATAATCGCCAACAAATATATCTGCTTCATCATCTCACTCGACTCCTTCAAAAAAAATCCCGGCATACCAGACCGATACAGCGGGGTAAATCAATCAATCAGTTTGCCCGCCGCTTGTGCCCCCTCCCAGAGGCCGAGGTCTTCAAGATAGTCAGACCGGTAGATCCAAAGCCCGTCCGCGCCGGCACCAAGCTGGACCCGGGCGGCGGCCACCATCTGGTCATTGGTCGTCAGGAACCGGTTGAACGGCGACAGGGCGGTCATCAACCGGACATCGGCCCCGACCAAGGCCCGCACACGGCTCACGACGCCAGCCATCTCGTCGATCTTCTCGTTATAGGTAGCCAGGAAGTAGTCGTCGATCAACCCCTGGCGGGCCCAGGCGACCACGTCGCGCCCGCACATGCGGGCCTCGTAGGCAGGATCGGTATCCCCGAACCCACCGATACGGATGTCCCGACCGCTGGCCTTAACAGCCTCACCAAACTCGCGCACGAAGGCCGTCACGGTGTCGGCTCGCATCTGGTTGAAGAGGTTCCAGCGGGGCGAATCGATCGGCACCTCGCGCGGGTCGAATCCATAGAGCGTCTTGCATGCCTCGATCAACGGCGGGTCGTACCCGTAGAACCCGTATGCGGTCTTCTTGGTCTTGGTTGTCTCGGGGTAGCGGCAGTAGTCCAGCATGACGCCGTCGATGTCGTACCCGTTCACGAGGTCCATCACCATCGCGATCTTGGCGGCGCGGGCTTCGGGATACGCCAGTGAGAACGCACGGGTCGTGGTCACGGATGAGGGGTTGCCCTCGCGGTCAAGCGTTTCCCATTCCGGGTGGTCGGCGATGACGTTGTTCACCGGGCTGACAGCGATCGACGGGTAGACCTTGATCCCCGCCGCGTGGGCGTGCTTGATAAAGCTCGCCAGCGAATCGAACCCTTCGCCCATCACCTTTCTGTAAGGGGTGTAGTACAACTCCTTGTCGGTCTTCCAGATCACGGTCCCGCCGCCGGAGAGTGAAGGGTAGAGGACGGTGATGCCGTAGGACTTGCACTTCTGGATATGCTCGATGGTTTCCTGTTCGGTCTCGAACGTGGTGCCGTACAGCCCGATGCCGGGCACCGAAACACGCGGCGTATCTCCTTGGGCGCACACGACCGCAACCGGCAGCAGGAGACAGGCCACTATCAGGGCAGACAGGGTGCGGATCGTAGCGGTCATTGAGAGGAATCCTTGCGGTTCAGGTTCAGTGGATTGCACTGCAGATCATAGGCCACGAAGACCGCAGTAACGTGACGGACGTCTTCGCCCCGGGGGCACGCGGCGCGGACGGCGGGAGCGACCGATAGCGAGATAAAGAGTGATTGATTGAATATAACGCTTTGCTTCGGCAACGACGACCACGAGCTTGTACTACTCCGCGAAACCAAGCGGCGGCGGGAAATCGACTTTCGAACCCCACACGTCGTTTTCGTTCAAAGCCAGTTCGCGTATGGTCCGCGACGCCCCGTGGCCATCGACGAAGGTGCAGTTCACGCTGCCGTCGCCGGCCTTACCACCGCCGTGCCGGGGGCCGAGGTTGTTGTAGGGGTTATCCGTGCCGTACTTACTCTTCAGCGAACCGAGCAGCGCGCCGCTGGTGTCGTTCAGGCCGTCGCCGTCGAAGTCGGTATCGAACGGCCATGTCCCACCGGAGGCCCCGAAGGGTGCCCAGATCGAGGTCTCCAGCGCTTCTTTTTGTTCAGAAAAGATCATCACCGAGCTGGAGTTCCTGACCCGATCGATATTCATCGGCTTGCGCTTGGTGGGGCCGTACATCCCGGGGTTGGTCTGGTAGGCGACCATGTTCGGGTAGTTCGGGGCGTAGATGAAGGGCTGGTCGTCGGGGTCGCTGGGACACTTCCAGCCGTCGAACCCGTCGGGGCCCGGGGTGCCGCTCATCCTTGCCTGGATCGCCCTGACCTCCGTGCTCCATTCAACGCCCATAGAGTTTGTAAAATCCTTGGCCCACTTGGCGTCAAACTCGACGTTGGGATCGAACGCCGGCAGCTTGCCGTCGTTGTCCGCCACGTGAACACCCAGTGCCACACCGAGTTGCCTGATGTTGCTCAGGCACGCGACGCCTTGCGCGGTCCTGCGCGCGGCTCCCAGGGCCGGCAGTAGAATCCCCACGAGTAGTGCGATAATAGAGATCACCACCAGAAGTTCAATGAGTGTAAACGCGTTGCGGTCTCGCATAGTTGTTCCTTTCATTCCGTTAAGACACCGGCCCGCAGTTAAGCGAGCCGATGCGGGAGGATCAATCCACATCCCCGACCCCCCGGAACCCCGACCCCACTCACGACACGCTCACGCACGCCGACGCCTCAGCGCAGTCAACCCGCCCAGACCCATGAGTGCCAGGCTCGCCGGCTCGGGGATGGGTGCGGCGCTGTCATAGATACTCACGGAGTACCACTCCGCCGCCACATCAAGGCCCTGCCCGGTCGTGCCGTCACCGAAGTCCACGGCGTCACGGGCGAAGCTGCCCGTCCGGGCGAGGCTGCCTGCCGCAACGGTCGAGGTCAGCACCCCATCAACGTAGAAGTCGAACGACCCGAAGGGTGCCGTACCGGTGTACCCGATGTAGATCGTGTGCGGCACGGACCAGTCGATGCCAAGGACCGCATCGGAGAGGCTGTTCTGGCCGTACTTGATCCCGCCGGTGGTACCCGCGCCCCCGTCATCGGTGTCCAGATCAACCGTGATGTTGTAGGCGAAGGTGTCGTCACTCCAGAACACGTACGCGTTAGCGTAGTGTGACCCGCCCAGGAACGGCACATCAGTCAGGGGCCTGACGCGGAACTCGATGCCATACTGACCCGATGTCAGTGCCATGGTGCCAGCGGCGACCGTCGGGGAAAGGTACTCCCCGCTGGAGGTCGCCGGGTCGTCAGCGGTGTTATCCTGCAGCAGGAACGCACCGTTGTTCACCATCGGGGTGCCGAACTGTGACCAGCCCTGGCTGGCCGGTGTGACGCCTGCGCCGGCGGCCGCGGCGTCGAAGCCGACCAGCAGAGCCGCGTCCGCTTGTATCCCCACGCCCAGTGTCCCCACGAGAACCCACGTACTCAACTTCAACATACTCGCTTTCCTCATCGCATTTCTCCTCTCAAGTTATGATGTGCAATCGGCACATCGTGTTCAGTTATCACAACCCACCCACAACAGGTCAGGACACGCTGCGGCGGCGCGTCATCGCCAGGCCACCTAAGCCAAACAGCATCAGCGTGGCCGGCTCGGGTACCGCTGCGCCAGAGGCCGGCGGGGTGCCAGCGTTCCAGTTGCCCAGCACAGTGTTCAGGTCATCGATACCCACGAAACCGTCGCCACTTGGGTCTGCCAACGGATCGCCGGGAGGCACGTTCTGGTTCCAGTTGCCCAGGACGATATTCAGGTCGCTGATCCCAACGAACCCGTCACCGTCAAGGTCGCCGACCAAGGCGGGGGTAACGGGTGTATTCACGTCGAGGATACGGACGAAGTACCACTCGTTCGCCACGTCCAGGCCCTGCCCGGTAGTCCCATCGCCGAAGTCCACGGAGTCTTGTGCGAAGGGAAACAGCGGCGTGCGTGCGAGCGAGCCATAGCCAACCGATCCGGCGGGCACGTCATCGACAAAGAAGTTGAACACCTCCAACGCCGAGTCGTAACCGACGAAGATCGTGCGAGGCACGGACCAGTCAATGCCGACGACCGCATCAGCGAGGCTGTTCTGGCCGTACTTGATCCCGCCGGTCGTGCCCGGGCCGCCGTCGTCGGTGTCCAGGTCGATGGTGACATTGAAGTTGAACTGGTCGTCGCTCCAGGTGAGGTAGAGATTCGCAAAGTTCGAGAAGCCGAAGAACGGCACGTCCGACAACGGACGGACACGGAACTCGATCCCGTACTGCCCGCTGGTACGCAGCATGGTCCCGGCACCTGCACTGGGCGACAGGTACTCGCCGCTGGACGTCGCGGGGTCGTCGGCCGTGTTGTCCTGAAGGAGGAACGTCCCGTTATTGACCATCGGTGTCCCGAACCCAGTCCAGCCCACGCCGGCCGGATCGACACCCGCGCCCGCCGCCGCGGCATCAAACTCCACCAGCACGGCCGCGCCCACGTCTTGAGACGTGCCGACCAACCCCACGGTTATCGCCAGAACGCCAGCACCAAAGCCTCGACTAATCCTGTTGTAATTCCACATTCAATTTTCTCCGTTTTGTGTAAGACCCTTCCCATCAAGGGAAAGTGTTAGATAGTCGGGTGAGAATGAATCCGATTTGATTCTGTTAACGATGAATACCAACGCTTAACGGGCGACGCCGGGTGCGCCCACGATCTGATCAGGGTTTCTCTTCCCCGCTTGCCAACGGACCACCACCGGCCTCATTTTTCCAAACAACCGGCCCGTCGCCAAACCTTTCACGCAGCCGTGGAATATAGTGGTCAACATTCGATTGAATGTGGGTACGCATCGCCCGCTCGGCCAAGTCGCCGTCATGCGAGGCGATTGCATCCAAAATCTGTATATGGGTCACCGCCGTAGGTGCCAAAGACTCGAACATCGTCCGACACGTCGCCTGGAGCACACGAAGACGATCGATCTCACGAGCGATCAACTGCAGCCCCGCCTCACGCGCGAGCCCTCGGTGGAAGTTAAGGTCCGGCTGAAAGATGGTCCCTTCCGCAAACCGCCCGTGGGCCATCGAAGTCGCCAGTTCCTTATCCTTCTCATCGGTCTGTATCGCTATGACCCGTAACACCGCCAACTGATGGCTGTCGAGAGTCTCGGCGGCCCGACGAGCTACCGTACCCTCCAACGCGACCCGCATATCCGCTAGTTGAGCAATCTCTGACACGGTCCATGTTTTCACGCGTGCTCCCCATCGTGGGTTGATTTCGACCAGCCCGTCGTGCTGCAGACGACGGATCGCCTCTATGACCGGCGTAGGACTCATGCTTAACAGGCTCGATATCTGCCGCTTTTTGAGCCACTGCCCTGGGAGCAAGTCGCCCTCAAGGATCATCTGCCTCATCCGGCTAAAAGCCTGATCGCTCAGCGTGGCGGGTTCTTGCATACCCGGAATTTCTGTAATTCCTTTATTCATGACATAAAATTACCTCTACCTTGAGTCTGTGTCAAGAGTTTTTTGGCCCATCAGTAAATAATGGCGATATTGTGGGCTTGGTTTATATCCCGTATGGGTTAAAAACCCAGCCGAGCGGTAGGCTATGAAGTGGTCTTGACCCCGCCGGCGCTACCGATGGCGAGGGAGAATAGAGCCGAATCCTGATCATGCGGCTCGACGGCGGCAGCGGTAGCAGACGCTACGACCGCGTTTGAGTATGTAGCGGCAGTCTGCATATGCCCGCGGGATACCGACCAGCGGATGCGTCTCGCATCCAGTTTGCGAGACGCATCGGGGTGCCCTACATTTTGGTCCGTCTCTGGGACAGCGCGACGATTTTATGCGATTCGCGGCGACGGGATGAGACAATCGACCGCCCCAACCACCCCGGCGAGGCGCATGAAAAAACCCTACAAACACTGGATAAATCAGGTGTTTATAGGGTAAAAGCGGAGAGGGCGGGATTCGAACCCGCGGTACAGGCAAAACCCGTACGACGATTTAGCAAACCGTTGCCTTCAGCCGCTCGGCCACCTCTCCAGGTGCGTCTTCTCAGGTACCCCTATGGGTGTCCCAAACGTCGGCGAAGAGGCATTGTAGCCAGTGTGGCCCTAGGCTCAAGGCCGGTGCCCGCCAGATGTCGCATCAGGATCCATGTCCCCTGAAAATCACCGCCCAAGACTATAGATAGGCTCTCCCTGACGACTTCATGAGACGATCAATATAAATGGGTTCCCCAGGCAGGCAATGCCGACGGCTGGATTCGAACCAGCGACCGAGGGCTTATGAATCCCTAGCTCTACCACTGAGCTACGTCGGCGAGTCGGCCATTGTAGACACGGCGACGGCAGGTTCAAGCCGAGGCCTTGCCGCCCCAGTCACCGCCTGTTCGGGCCACACTTTATACCGGTCCTTAGCCCTCTAATATAGTTCACCCACCACAGGCCAACGCCCCCCGCGACCTACCACTTAACAACCCAATTAAAGATCGTATTTAGCCTAAATACAATCTTGGGACGGCCAGGCCTCGCCACACCGCACAAAGCCGCTCATCCTGCGCCGCCACCCTCGATAAATACATGCCGCTCACCGTCCCGGACTGACCGACTGGCTTCCACCGGCATATAGAAGACTATTTCCCCGCCATACGAAGCGTACAAATGAACTGAGCATCAAGTGACAGATTCACGGCCCAGGGACACGGTTGACGATAAAGAATGTGGCCTGAAACCAACAAAAACAGCCTTTTACGACCGCCCAGGCCCGTTACCCCTGATGACCCATCCCCGCCATCGGCGGCCCTTCCCAGGAGCGAGATAACGCCTTGAACCCGGCCCACGCTAAAGCACCACAGAACACCGCCCCCACAGGCAACGGTGTCCTGAAATTCGCGGGGATCGAGCCAGGCTCAGCCTTGGAACCAGCCGTCCGCGAGTTCCTCAGCTACTGCCGGATCGAATGCGGCTTCGCCAAAGCCACTCTCGAAGCCTACGCTCGCGACCTCATCGACCTCTGGCGCTGGATGCAGCAGCAAAAACACGCCCGCTGGGACGACCTGAACCTCGAACGTATCGGCCAACACCTCCGTTCTCTGGAAGAGCGAGGCCTGGAAATCTCCTCCATCGTCCGCCACGTCGCCACCATCCGCGTCTTCGGCCGATTCATGGAAGCTCGCGGCTTCACCCTCAAAAACCCCGCCGAACTCCTAAGCAGACCCGCCGCCTGGAAACGCCTGCCCACCGTCATGGGGGCCGAGCAGGTCCATCAACTCATCCAGGCACCCCGCCCGACCGACCCACTGTACCTCCGCGACGTCGCACTGCTCGAACTGCTCTACGCCTCGGGCCTGCGCGCAAGCGAAGCCGCCGACCTCACCTGCGACCAGATCCACTTCTCCCTGGGCGTCACCCGCGTCATCGGCAAAGGCAACAAGGAACGCATCGTCCCCGTCGGCAAGCCCGCACTCAACGCTCTGCAACGCTACCTCGACGACCTCCGCCCCGACCTGCTCCGCGAAGACAAACCCTCCAACAACGTCTTCCTCTCACGCACCGGCAGTGACCTCACACGCATCGTCATCTGGCAGGTCGTCAAACGCCACGCCAAACGCGCAGGACTCACCGGCATCTACCCCCACATGCTCCGGCACTCCTTCGCCACACACCTCCTCTCCGGCGGCGCAGACCTCCGCGTCGTACAGGAAATGCTCGGCCACGCCGACATCACCACCACACAAATCTACACCCACGTCGACCGCACACGACTCAAACAAGTCATGGCAAAGTTCCATCCAAGGCCGTAGTACCTTGAATGTGACTTGACCCCAGCCATACCGCCACACGCCTTTGGATCCCACACTTCGGTATCATTACATTGATACAAGACGCCGGTTGCATTCCGACCGCTCCAGTTAAAGAACAGACCTTTGGAAACCCCATGCCCAGCAACCCCCAAAGCGATCAACACATCGTCGGCTCATGGGTCAAGAACGCTTCGCCATGGATAACCGCCATCCGTCAAGGGCAGATCGAAAGCCGTTTACTTTGTACCAACGCCGCGATTGTTGACGCGGTGTTGCGGTGTTCGCCTGCAACAGCCATCGACTTAGGCTGCGGCGAAGGTTGGCTGACACGCAAGCTTTCCAGCCACGGGATCGACATGATCGGGGTCGATGTCATCCCAGAACTCATAGAGGAGGCTCAGCGAGCTGGCGATGGGGATTTCCACGTTCTTTCTTACGAAGATATTATCTCAGGGAAACTCAACGCCTCCGCGGATGCCATCGTGTGTAACTTTTCACTCTTGGGCAAAGAGCCTGTTGCAGACGTGATCAAAGCGGCCAAGACGATTCTAAACCCAGGCGGCTCGTTCATCGTTCAGACCCCACACCCGCTGTTAGCCTGTGGCGACGCTCCCTATCAAGACGGTTGGCGGGATGGCTCGTGGGACGGATTCGCCGATGAGTTTACCGACCCGCCGCCTTGGTACTTTCGAACCTTGGAAAGCTGGGTGAATCTATTCCAAGATAGCGGCTATCGACTCCGCGAATTGCACGAGCCCGTACATCCTAAGAGTGAAAAACCTGCCTCGGTGATACTGATTGCAGAGTTGGACTTGAAACAAGGTTAAGAACGATTCACGACACAGGCTAAGCCGATCCGCCCGACGTTATCAGCCGCTTGTATCACCCCGCTGCCTTTCCACCACACGCCTCAACCGCACAAAACCGACCTCAGCGATCACCGCAAGCACGGTTGTCACCAAAAACACATGCACCCCGATTCCCCCATAGGCGGGGAGCGTTAGCCCCGGGATCGCATCAGGCGTCCAGCCGTAGAGCAAAACAATCGCCAGATACGGCGCAAGAAACCCGCGGACACCGGTGAGGGTGACGTGGATACCCATGTATAAAGGCACCATCCGCCGGTCTGCGAAGTCGTTGTGGCCGAGGTTCCAGGCGAGCATGCCACCACCGCGCGATGCGCCATCGACGATGCGTGGCAGCGCAAACAACCCGACGATACCGGTCAGTCCCGCGAGCCAGTTGCCGAACTGCGCCGCGATCCAGAACAACCCCTGGCGTGTGCGGAACCGCGCGATGTGAACCTTGTCAAAATAACGCGCCCACCAGGACACCGTCACCATCGCCACCGCCATCGGGATCGTCGTCGTCAGCAGGATGCTCTGGGTGTACTCGTACCGATTCCCATCGGTAAGTTCAATGACCAGCCGGATCAGCGCGAAGTTGCCAATCAGGTTCGCCATCCCCCCAACGAATTGCCAGACCATGTACCAGCGGTAGTTGTGATCTTCCCGGAGGATCGTCCAAACCGTGTGAGGCCGTCGCGGCTTGGAGTCCGGCTCAAAGGCGTAGATGTGGCCCGGCTCCCCGTGGGGCTGGGGCTTCACCGCCGATTGTCGTTCATATTTTAGAAGCTGCTTCTCACCACGCAGCCGGATCCTTGAAAAGGACACCACACCCACCGCAGCAATCACCGCTACCACACGATAAAGCCAGCGAAAACTCTCCGGTGCGATATCCTGAATATAAAATCCGACCAACGGCCCAATCACAAATATCAGGCTCACAATCACCGTAAATCGCCCCGTGATCCGCGCCCGACAAGCCTCCGGATAATTCTGCCGCCACACCGTGCTGCGCAGCGTCACCATCCCCGCCAAGGCGCACCGCGTCAGCACCACCGCCGTCACCAGCATCACCGGCCCGGGCCTGACCGTCGGCAAAAACGAAATCACCACCAACAACACCAACACCGACGCCTGCAACCCGCTGATGATCGGCACCTTCCGCCGACCCCGCGCAAGCATCGCCCACATAAAGCTGGTGAGGTTCGCAAAAATCGGCGCAGCCATGATCGTCGCCAGCTCGAACTCGCTGACATGAAACGTCTTTTTCGCCAGCACACCGATCACCCCCGCCTCAAGCATCGCAACAGCCATCGGAAACGTCGAAGCCGTCACCAATTCATGCGTATAGCTCTGCCGAGCCATCAACGGTTGGCTTGCCGGGTGGAAGTTTTTCAGGGATCCAAACAGCATAAGAACCCACCATCATAGGCAAGACAACGCCGACCGTGTCGTCCCGCAATACGTCACACACGAAATGCCCCCCGATGGCGAGCATATCACCCCGCCCCATCCCACATCGCTCCCCTCTCTTTGTTTAGCCGCCTCACCCCACATCTTCCCCCTTCTTCGTTTAGCCGGGCCGGCCTCGGCCTGCCCCTCTTTCCCCCCGCTCTCTCACACCCCAACGCATCACAACAACACCCCCTATACTTAACCCACTCGGCTACACACCATCACACAACCCACACGTCAGGAAATTCCAGACATGAAACGCTTCAACACACTCACTTTGATAACCGGGTTACTCGCCTCCCTTATTATCACCTGCACCGCCCAAGCCAAACCAGCCACCGCCAACGACGGCGTGATCGCCACCGTCCACCCACTGGCAACCCAGGCCGGCATCGACGCCTTTAAGCGAGGCGGCAACGCCATCGACGCCGCCGTCGCCGCAGCCTTAACACTCGGCGTTGTCGATTCACACAACTCCGGCATCGGCGGCGGATGCTTCGCGCTCATCCACCTCGCCGACGGCACAATCCTCGCATTGGACGGCCGAGAAATGGCCCCCGCCAAAGCAACCCGCGACATGTTCATCCGCAACGGCAAAGCAGACCCCACACTCAGCCAGACCGGCGCACTGGCGATCGGCATCCCCGGATCACTCGCCGTCTACGACTACGCGCTCAACCACGGCGGCAAACTCACACTCAAAGACCTCATCTCCCCCGCAGCCGACATCGCCGAACAAGGCTTCATCATCGACCCCACCTTCGCCTCCAGGCTCGCAGGCGTCGCCGATAAACTCGCACAGTTCCCCGACTCCGCCGCGCTCATGCTCGACGAAACCGGCAAACCCCACCCCGTCGGCCACCTCCACAAACAACCCGACCTCGCTAAAACCTACCGCGCAATCGCAACCGACGGCATCAACCACTACTACAACGGCCCATTCGCACTGGCGGTCCAAAATTGGATGTCAGAAAACAACGGACTCGTCACCGCCGAGGACTTCGCCAACTACACCGTCAAACTCCGCGAACCAGTCATCAGCAACTACCGCGGATACAAAATAATCGGATTCAGCCCACCAAGCTCCGGCGGCGTCCACGTCGCACAAATCCTTAACATCCTCGAACACTTCGACCTCGCAAATATGGACCCCGCCACACGCGCCCACGTCACCGCCGAAGCGATGAAACTCGCCTTCGCCGACCGCGCACACTGGCTGGGCGACCCCGACTTCGCCGATGTCCCCCGTGGCCTGGCCGACGCCGACTACGCCAACAAACTCGCACAAAGAATCGACCTCAACAAAACCATCACCGTCGAAACACACAGCACACCACCCGGCGCAGACACCAACCTCTTCAGCCGACACACCACCCACATCGCCGCCGCCGACAGCCAAGGCAACTGGGTCGCCATCACCGCCACACTCAACACATCCTACGGCTCAAAAGTCCTCATCCCAGGCACAGGCGTCTTCATGAATAACCAGATGGACGACTTCTCCGCACAGCCCGGCACACCCAACTACTTCGGCCTACTCGGCGCAGAAGCCAACAGCGTGCAACCCGGCAAACGCCCGCTCTCCAGCATGAGCCCAACCATCGTCCTCAAAGACAGCCAACCCATCCTCACCCTAGGCGCAGCAGGCGGACCCACCATCATCACACAGGTCGTCCAAACCATCATCAATCACATCGACCTCGGCATGACACTACCCGACGCCGTAAGCGCACCACGCTTCCATCACCAATGGCGACCAAACCATGTCACCGTGGAACAAGCCGTGGACCCCGCGATAATCGACGCCCTCAAACAGCAAGGCCACGAAATACAAACACGTTCATCCATGGGCATCACCCAGGCGATCGGCATAACCAGCGACAGCAACCTCATCGGCGTACACGACCCCCGCGCCAGGAACGGTGCCGCTGCCGGATACGAACGCCCAAATGAATAATACCAATCCCGTTTAATACTCGTGCCTCTGCGAAGCCCACCTTCTCCTGAACGTGGAACGGTACAACCAACTAACCCACGAGTTCTTTTCGGGATGGGTATAAGTGGCGAACTCTCTAAAAAAACCCCAAAGCCCACTGATACGCCTTCATCTTAATCCCAGCGCGCATGTACGGCGCATGTTAGGCATTGCGCTATGGGTGGGTTGGTGCGATGATGTGGCCTTCACGACACGGAGGTCCACGCCATGCATATCCAAACACACGAACCGATCGAACAAC
>JAJRRS010000107.1 GCA_024279275.1 Planctomycetota bacterium
CATCGCACGCAGCACGTTCCCGCCCATCACCTTGCGCACCGATTCCGCATCGTAGCCGCGGTCCAGTAACGCCTGTGTGATGAAGGGGTAGCTGGATACATCATCGAGCTGGCTGGGCAGTCGGCTGACGCCGTCGTAATCCGAACCTAGCCCGACGTGGTCGATCCCGGCGACTTTCACGATGTGATCGATGTGATCGATGACATTGTGGATCGTGCCTGACGGGTAGGGGTTGGCTTTACGCCAGGCGTCCTTGGCGATTTTGTAGTCGGCCTCGTCGTGGTATTTCTTACGCAGGTCGCGTTCGACGTTAAACATCTCGGCCATGATCTTCGCGGCCTCCGGTTCGACGTAGCCTGAGAAGTAATTCACCATGATGACCCCGCCGTTGTCTTTGATGCTTTCAAGCACATCATCCGGGACGTTACGGTCATGCTCAGCGATTGTGTAAGCTCCCGAGTGCGACGCGATCACAGGGGCTTTGCTCACACGCAGCACATGCCGCATCGAATCGGCGGAGATGTGGGAGATGTCGATGAGCATCCCCAGCCGATTCATTTCCAGTACGACCTCTTCGCCAAACGGTGAAAGCCCGCCGCTGATCGGCTCATCGGTCGCGGAGTCACACCAGCTCAGACTGTCGGAGTGGGTCAGGGTCATGTAGCGAACGCCCAGGGTATAGAACATCCGAAGCGTGCCCAGCGATTCCTCGATCCCGTGCCCGCCTTCCAGCCCGATCATCGACGCGATCTTCCCGTTGGCGTGGATGCGTTCGACATCATCGGCTGTCAGCGCCATCTCAAACGTGTCAGGGTAACGATCGATCATCCGATGGATCAGGTCGATCTGCTCGAGCGCAAAACGTGTGGCCCCACCTTCTTTAATCGTTTTGGGTGGAACGTAGGCCGACCAGAACTGTGCACCCAATCCGCCACTACGTAGCCGGGGAATATCGGTGTGCAATTCGGGTTGCGGCTGGGCGATGTCCAGCTGATCGAAGGAAGAGTCCGCCTCATTTCGCATCTGATGGGGCAGGTCGTTGTGGCCGTCGATGACGATGCACGAGGCATGGACGCGCAACCCCTCATCGGTGAGCGAGACCGTCCCGCGGTCGTGGGTGGTTGATTGCGCCCAGGTACCTGCGGGGTTGAAAATCAGGTTGGCCGCCAGCAAGAATGACATCGGGCGTGTGGCATGCATCGGCTATGTCCTCGGTCGCTAGGTGTCGGGTCAGGTGTCGTACGCCGCCACATCTTAACCGACCGGCTGGCCCGCTGTGTATCGCGATGCATGCAATGTGCAACGCCTAGTCCTTGAGGATTTCGCGGTACTGCTTCTTGAGCTTCTTGACCTTGGGTAACGCGACCGCTCGGACGTAGGGCTGGTTGGGGTTTAGCCGGACAAAGTCCTGATGATCTTTCTCCGCGATGAAGAACTTTGTCAGTGGCTCTAGCGTCGTGGCGATCGGTTTGTCGAACTCACCGCTCGCATCCAGTTGCTTGATGTACGCCTGGGTCGCCTGCTTTTGTTCATCGTCGGCGTAGAAGATCGCCGAGCGATATTGTGTGCCGACGTCATTACCCTGACGGTTCAATTGCGTCGGGTCGTGTGCGACGTGGAAGAACAACTCCAACAGCTTGTCGTAGCTGATGATGTTGGGGTTGTAGGTGATCTGGATGGCTTCGGCGTGCTTGGTCTGACCGGAGCTGACCGCGTCATACCTCGCTGAATCCTCGACGCCCCCGGAATAACCGCTGACGACATCCACGACACCCTCGACCGGCTCGAACACCGCCTCGGTACACCAGAAGCAGCCGCCAGCAAGGACGACCGTGGCGTGTTCGCTTGCGGGGTCAGCCAGGTCGGCCAACTTGTCATTGTCAGTGAACGTCAGTGATTCGCTGTTCAGGCAGTGCCGCATCCCCGTCGGTGCCGGGCCGTCGTTAAACACATGACCCAGGTGGCCGTTGCATCGGGCGCACTCGATTTCGGTGCGCACCTGGCCGTAGCTCTCGTCGCGCTGCTCGGCGATGTTGCCCGGGGAGATCGGCTGAAAGAAACTTGGCCAACCCGTGCCCGAATTGAACTTGCTGTCCGAGGTGTACAGCGGAAGCCCGCAGGCGGCGCAGGCGTAGACGCCTTGCTTCTTGTTATCCAGCAGCGTCCCGCAGAACGGTTTTTCCGTGCCTTCCTTGCGGAGGACGCGGTACTGTTCGGGGGTCAGTTGTTCTTTCCACTGCTCGTCGGTTTTAACAACCTTGGCTGACTTGACCGGTCCGACCAGTTTGCCTGCTTTATTAAAAACATGAACCGGGATCGTTGCGCCCGGCTTATCATTTTCGGACATGTTGGACTCCTGTGCGTGTGCTTCGCCCGAGTTAAACCAACCCCGGCTGATACCCGCCTGGGTGAGGTACACGGCCAGAGCCAACGCGGCCAGCACGGTGATGATGCGTGATATGTTCATGGTGATTAAACCGTTGAAAAATGAAAAGTATTCCCGCCCATAGGCTCCGCTTCGGCCATCTGGGAGTCAATCTATAGCGCAGTCACGGGACCAAGTCAAGGGTAAACCGCTTGCAACTCCGCATCCGGATAGTAGTGCTGGCAGATCGCATCCACATCGTGCCCGGTCAGGCCCATGCCCAACGCACCGATCTGGCACAGCCCCGCGCCGTGGCCCCAACCTGCGCCGCGGAGCGTGACCGTTTCAATAGCCCCGCTATCATCACGCGCGATCCGTAACGCAAACGCGCTGCTATAGAGAAACCCCTGGTGCAATACCTCACGGATACGGTATTCGCTATCCAATGTATGCACCGCCTCGCTACCCGTTTGATCGATCCAACGCAATTCAACTTTACTCGCCCGCCCGCTGACCCCGCGCGAGGTTACACGCAGGTCGCGCAGTTCGCCAAGCCCCGTCGCCTCCGGCAGATTGGCCCGCAACAGCGACTCCAATTCGGCGCGTGTGTAGTTCACCGTCCAACGGAAGTAGTCGTCCACCTCATCAACCCGGCCAAGGTATTTACTGATCGTCTTAACCGGGACGATATGTGTGCTGCAAAACGCGCGGGTTTTATCTAGCCAATCGCCATCGAGAAACTCATCGAGGTTGTCCTCGGTCACGGGCATGAACTGCTGTACAGGGTCGTCCGTTGGCGCATCGACTATCGCGCTGATCCCGGGCTTGGGTTCGCCCCAGACGTGCTCGGGCAGTTCGGAGATGCCGCCGCAACTCTTGGCGTAGTTGGCGTCCAGCACCTTGTTATTCGGGTCGATCAAGACCAGCCCGCGCGTGCCTCTGACCGCGTCGATCGCCGACTGGCTCATATCACCCGTGCCCTGATACCGCTGGCAGCAGTCGTCGTTACACCGGTCGAACGGCTCATCATCGTGCTTGGGTTCGGTCATCGCCAGCAACCAGGACCGCGCCACCACGCACTGCGCTTTTAGGAATTCAACCGGGCAGGCGCTGCCCATCTCTGCGGTAATCACGCCGACCAGGTAATCCTCCAGGGGTAACTCATTGACCATCACGATCCCGCTCGGCGTAGCGAAGAATTCCACAGAGCCTTGCAGCGTCTGGTCGGCCTTTTTCTGCCAATGAAACCCACGCCCAGCGACAACATCACGGACAAGAATACCGACCCCCGGCGCTGAATCCGTTTGCTCTTGCGGGTCGATTCGCAACCGGTCGGCAGGCCCGATCACGCCGTCCGCGATTCGAAGTAATAAACCCTCGGGGCTACGTTCGATCTGTATCGCTGTGCCCGCTTTCATCGGCTCGCTGGCGACACCGTTACCGCCGATCACGCAAGGCCCGCCTTGCAACACCATCTCGATCTTGCCACACCCATCGCTCGCCAGGATCACACCGATCCGCACGCTGGGTTCGGCACGCGATCCGGGCGTCCAATGATGGATGTCAATCTGATTCTCTGTGATGCTCAAGGGTCGCCTCTCGTTTGTCAGGTTAGTCCGCAGACCTCAGTATGTATATGCACCGGTACGGATCCTCGTACAATTATCCCACCTTGGTTCAGTGTGTCAAAGTATTTATGAGTGACGGCGGGGATGGTGGCGTTGGCATGTTCAGGAACCCAAGACCGCTAAAAATCTTATCAGTAACAAAATCATCTTGCTGTGTAAGCCTTTTCAAGCAACGTCTTTGCCGAGCTTGAAATATACAGGCACAAACCTCCCAATCCGTTTATTCGGCGATCACGCAGAATTTGTAACTACAGTCATACAAGCTACTTGAATCGTTGTTTATCAGGTGAATCCTTGAGTTTCTCCTCCCGTGATGTATACTCTGGTATTGATTCCGGGACGCGGATTCCGCCTTCATCGGCGGGGAGAACAGGTTTTACATCCGGAGAAGGGAACAGTGTTTTGCGTTTTCGCCGGATCGGTTTTTATACATGGGCTTTGGTAGGAATAGTGGTCGGCTTGTCCGGGGCCACGCCGGTCTGCGCCTTTGAGGTCAACCCCGCCAACACCATCCCCGGCACCGTCGCCAACAGCCTGATCGTCAACGGCGACGGCGGCGATTGGAACACCGCTGTCCTCCTGCTCGAACTGACCCAAGGCGAGATCTACAACGATCCCAATTTTGATTCATTGGTGCAGCAGCAAAACCTCTGGACCTTCGTCCCCGAGCTCGAGTTCGATTCATGGGTCGGCATCCCCGGCGACGCTACGGGTTCGATCTTAGGCGGCGCTGGCGACCTGGGTGACTTCGGCCCCGCGGTCATCGACGACCAGAAAGCCAGCGTTACATGGTTCAATACCGACAGCACCAACACCACCCCGGTACGCATCGCTAACATGACACTCTCCGATGATGCCTTCGGCACATGGTCCGTGATCGTCGGCTTCTCAGGCCAGGTCCTGCTTTCCGAATCAGGCTTCGTCATCAACGGCGTCATAGGACTCACCCCGCCACAATTATCAGGCGATCTGGACGGCGACGGCTTTGTCGGGATCAACGACCTGAACATCATCCTGGCAGAGTGGAACCAATCCGTCCCCCCAGGCAACCCATCGGCTGACCCGTCCGGCGATGGCTTCGTCGGCATCGACGACCTGAACACCGTGTTAGCCAATTGGAACGCTGGTACCCCAACTTTCACGGTGCCCGAGCCGGGGACATTCGCGCTCCTGGCGACCGCAGCTCTACCGCTGATGCGTCGTAAGCACCCCATCTGATGGCTTAATGAGTACGCCCCGACCCGATGCGTCCCACGCATCATCCGGGTGGCACGGGGGGACCGGGGGGACCGGGGAATCCGGGGGGGGGCGAATGGGAGTGGCAGGATTCGAACCCGCGACCGAGCCATTATGAGTGGCCAGCTCTAACCACTGAGCTACACTCCCAAGGGCCGCTAGTATAGCTATGAACCGTCCGCTGGGTTTGCCCAGCGTTCACAGCTACAATCTTCTCGATTCCCGATTCCTGATCTCCCCGAGCCACACTATGTCCAGCAGCCACCAGAAAAAAATCATCGACCGCTACTACGACAACCACGACACGATCCAGAGTGACAAGCTCAGCCAGATCGTCTCGGACCTCTGGCTCGCCCAGGAAGGCACAAACAAGACCAAGCTCTGGGGCAAGGCCCAGGTCGCCCTGATGCGGATGGGCGTCGATGCCAACCGGGTCGCCAAAGCTGTGGGGGACCGCAACATCGAAGCACTCGCCGCGCTGGTCGCCGAGGTAGATGCCAAAGGAAAACAGGAACCCACCCCCGGTTCCCCGGATGCTTTGGCTGCCGGGGGGCAGGCCAACGAGACAGAACACATCGCCCGTGGCGCGGTCCCTGTGAACGAGACACGCACCGTCAAGCAGATGCAGGCCGACAAGGCGTCCGATGGAGGGTTCGACTCACTGGAAAGAGATAACCTCAAGCGAGCCGTCAAATTCTTCCGCAAAAAACTCAAGAACGCCCGCCGCGATGATGAGTCCAGGCTCGGCGCCCGCTACACCACCTACGGCAAAACCTCCGGCATCTCCGCCATCACACCACCCACCCAGTTCCCCGCCGCCGTCTGGGAGAAGCTGGCCGAAGAAGGCCGACTCAAGAAAGCCGGGCAGGGGACGTATGAGTTGCCGGAGGGGTGAGGCAACTTAAGTTAATCTCGATCCACTACTAAACGGAACCTTCTATTGACGCTATAACGAACGGGCACTCATCAGGACGGAGTATTGGGTGTTCGTTTCGTCCTTTGGGCAATCGTTTGTTAATAGTGTTTACGATCATCTCTGCCTGGCTCAAAAATCGCTTTGCGCTATCGAGGGATGCCAGCTGATCCATTTCACTCCTTGGTCCACTATAGTCATCGCGGCAAGCCCTTTCATTGGATACTTCCTCAGACAGGTTCTGCGCTTTTGAGTGCACTACCAGATTTCTATAATCCATCATCTCATCAATGTACTGGAATGGTTTATTCCCAAGCTCAAACTGGGCATTTAATGCTTTCCCAATCTGCTTTATTTTGTCCTTGACAGACTTGCGATCATATTCAGCTTGCCAGTTGTCGAACAGATGGTCACCCACTTCGTTTAGGTATGATTCGATTAGGAAGGAAGCATATATCATCGTTGTCATATAGTCATAGAATCTGCCTGGTCGGTTTTCCGAAGCATGGTCGAGATAACGTTTGCAGGCCTGCCAGAGCCACACAAACTGTAGTTCTTTATTTACGTAACGTACCAAGGCCAGTACCTCAAATTGATGACGCAGCAATAACGATCCACAGAGCAGGCTGAATTAAGAGTATGACCACCGGCAGACACCCCGACTTCTTCCCCTGTTTCTTCGCATCACGGTTGTAGGACCAGATCATCGCGGTGACGTAGAAGGCGCTAAAGATCGCGAGGATGGCGATGACGGGGATAAACAGAATCGGGTCACTGAAGAGGTCGGACATGGGCGTACTGTAATACCTCAAGCCGCACCTGGAAAGGTGCGGCTGGGTGAGGGCGGCTATTTGTGTTAACAGTGAATGAACACCTGAACGCGGCCCCGCCTTTCCAGGCGGGGCTAGGCGCGGGGATGCTATAGGTCAATAATTCCGGGGGGTACCGGGGGTTTACGCCGCGTCGGATGTTTCGTCAGCAGCCGGCGCGGGCTGGTCGGCGACGGTGGGGATGTAGCCTTCGTCAACCACTTTCCCATCCACGGTCTTGATCTGCGGCACGGGGTTTTCTTTCTCGTGCTTGGACCATGCCTTCTCAAGCTCACCCTGCTGGTCTTCTTCGAGTGTGGACCACGCCAGCCGTCCTCGACACTTGGGGAACCCCGAACAACTAAGCCAAAGCCCACGTTTGGAGTTGCGCATGTTCAGCGGTTTGTCTTCACACTTGGGACACTCGATGTCGGTCAAATACGGCGGGGTCTTGGGCAGCTTGATCGTGCCCTTCTTCGGATCGAGGTTGACGATGCCCTTGCAGGTGGGGTAATCCTCGCCACCGATGAACGGCCCGAACCGCCCGGTGCGTTTGGTCATCCCCTTGCCACACAACGGGCACAGGATGTCGGTCAGTGCAGGCTCGACCGGGTTGCCTTCACGATCAATCGGCGCAGCGTAATCGCAACCTTCGCCCTTCTTGATAAACGTGCTGCACGACAGGAACCGCCCATTTTTGCCGAACCGGTACATCGTCCCCGACCCGCACTTGGGGCATTTATGCGGCGCGGGTTCGACGACCGCCTTGGCGTGGCTGAGTTCTTCGTGGGCTTTTTCGAGGTTCTCCTTGAATGGGCCATAGAAGTCGGCGAGCATCTGTCGCCAGTCGTGATGCTCATCCTCGATCTTGTCGAGTTCCGCTTCCATATAGCGCGTGTACGCGACGTCCATGATCTTCGGGAACGCCTCGGTGAGCATGTCGGAAACCACCGTGCCCAGGTCGGTCGCGCCCAGCCGCTTGTCGCGCGGGTAGATCGGCTCGACGTACTTGCGATCCTGGATCGTCCCGATGATCGCGGCATAAGTTGACGGCCGACCGATGCCCTCGTCTTCCAACTTCTTCTGCAGCGACGCCTCGGTGTAGCGTGGCGGGGGGCTGGTGAAGTGCTGAGTCGGCTCGACCTTCATCGGCCCAAGTTCCTGCTGCTCATTTAACGGCGGGAGGATGACATCCCCATCGCTTGGCAAACCCATCGCTTTATAAAACCCATCAAACGCCAGTGTCCGCCCCGTGGCGCGGAAGGAGGCTTTGGCTTTAAGGCCTGGTGATTGTGCAGCGATCGTGATCGCGGTCGAGTCCCATTTCGCCGGGGTCATCTGGCTTGCCACAAAACGACGCCAGATCAGGTCGTACAGGCGGAACTGTTGGTCGTTGAGTTTGGTGCGCACCGATTCGGGTGTGATCGATGGGTCGGTCGGGCGGATCGCCTCGTGGGCTTCCTGTGCCGACTTGTTGCTGGACGTGTAGAAGTTGGGTTTGTCCGGCAGGTAGTCTTGGCCGTAGCGTTCGCCGATGTAACCGCGTGCCATATCCAGAGCTTCGCCGGAGATGTGCGTGGAGTCGGTACGCATGTAGGTGATCAGGCCGGTCTGCCCGCGTGCCCCGCCCAGGTCGATGCCTTCGTAGAGGCTCTGTGCGACGCGCATGGTGCGCTGGAACTGGAACCCCAGCCGATTCGCGGCGGCCTGCTGCATCGTGCTGGTGATAAACGGGGCCGAGGGCTTGCTGGTGGTGCGCTTGGTTGTGATCGAGTCGATCAGAAACTTAGGCGCATCCGTAGCGACGTGGCCCACATACTTGCACAGGCTTTTGGCTGGGCCTTTGCCCTTGGGGTCTTCGGTCTCGATCGTGTCGTCCAGCGTCATGCCCAGCTTCAACGCGGCTTCCAACGCGACCTTGCGGTTATCCGGCTTAAACGGCTTGCCATCGAACTCGACCAACTCGGCTTTAAGACAGGCGTGCTCGCCGAGCCAACCGTTCTGCTGCTTGATCGTGGCGGGCTTGGACTCGGGCTGTTCGCTGAGCCACTTGTTCCAGGCCGCACCCAAAGCGTCGGTCTTAGCGGGGTCGGTCGCAAACAGCCCCGTGATACGCCAGTACTCGTCCGGCACAAACGCATCAATCGCACGTTCCCGCTCGACCACCACACGCAACGCCACCGACTGCACACGCCCGGCACTGAGTCCCCCAGCAACCTTCTTCCACAACAAAGGCGACACCTGATACCCCACGATCCGATCCAGGATCCGCCGAGCCTGCTGCGCATCGACCCGGCAACCATCGATCCCACGGGGATGCTCGAATGCTCGGGCGATATCGCTCTTGGTGATCGCATTAAAAACCACACGTTTGGCGTTATGGATCGGCACACCCAACGCCTCAGCCAAGTGCCACGCGATCGCTTCCCCCTCGCGGTCGAGGTCCGTCGCGAACCAGACGTCCTTGGCCTGCTTGGCCGCCTTCTTCAACGCCGCCACGGTCGCCTTCTTATCCTTAAGCACCTCATACGTCGGCTCGAAGTTATTCTCCAGATCCACGCCCGGCACCGGGTTCTTCACACCCTTGGGGTTCCGCGGCGGCAGGTCACGCACATGCCCCACACTCGCCATCACCACATAGTCCGCCCCAAGATACTTATTAATAGTCTTGGCCTTGGTCGGGCTTTCCACGATGACCAGATGCTTGTCCGTCGCATCCACATTAATAGGCGCACGCCGTCGGCTCGTCCCAGCCTTCTTCAGCGCAGCCTTCTTCTTCACCGGAGCTTTTTTAGCCGCGGTCTTCTTAGCAGGAGTTTTTTTCTTGGTCGTGGAGGTCTTGGTAGTCTTCTTGGCCATCGTAGTAGGGGTACTCAATCGCGTATCGGCCGGGGGGTCATGCCGTGTGCGGGCAGGCTTCTTGGCCTGGGCCGCTGTGCTTTCATCGGTCCGATTACGGTGGAATACTTGAGCAGCCCTTGAGGAGATTGTCAAGTTGTATCTGTAAATGCTTTATTGATAACAAGATGCGACATCTAATCTTGGTCGATGCTCCGTGAGGGTTGGTGGGTGTGGCCCCGGATCACCCCCGGATCACCCCCGGATCACCCTCAGATCACCCCCGGATCACCCTCAGATCATCGGCTTATGGGGCAAAGGACAGTGCCCGCTGAGCCATCTCAGTCGGACTCATCGCCTGGGCTGGCAGCCAACTCACATTCTGAAATCGCCGCAGCCAGGTCCGCTGCTGCTTGGCGAATCGGCGGGTCAATACCTTGGTCCGCTCGAAGGCCTCCTCCAGCGTCGGCCCCCCGGATCCCCCCGGTTCGCCTTCAAGATGTTCGATGACCTGTTTATAGCCCAGTGCTTCCCGCGCCTGTTCACCGAGTAGCCCCGCCTCGAACAGCCGTTGGGTTTCCGCCGGGAGACTTTCGCCGTTCGGGCACGCCGCCGCAGCTAATTCCGGGTCAACCTGGTCGGGGAAGAACATGGCCTTGACCCGCAGGTTGATCCGTGGGTTGATCTCCTCGACCGGCCAATGCATCCCCAGCATCACCGGGTCATGCCGATACGTCCGGTCCGGGTCGTCGGTCCACTGTTGTTGTCGGCTGCTGATCGTTTCGCCGGTGAGATGATGCACCTCTAGGGCACGCACCAGCCGTTTGCGATCGTTGCGGTTGATACGTTGGGCCGCCTGCGGGTCGATCTCGCTGAGTCGGTTATGCAGTTCCTCGCCCTCGATATCTTTTAACGTCGCACGAAACGCCTCATCCTGCCCCGGCCCATCAAACATCCCCTCAAGCAGAGCCTTGAGATACAGGTTCGTCCCGCCCACGATGATCGGCGTCTTGCCCTTGGCTTGCAGTGACTTGATTAGCGTCTCAACCTGCTCCAACCAATCCGCCACCGTGAATCGCTCCGTCGGCTCAACGATGTTGACCATGTGATGCGGCACCCGGTCACACAAATCCTTCGGCGGCTTGGCGGTCCCAGCATCCATGTGCCGATAAACCTGCATCGAGTCCGCACCGATGATCTCACCCCCACCCGGCACCAACTCCGCCAACGCGACCGCCAGATCACTCTTCCCCCCAGCCGTCGGGCCAAGGATCACATACGGCCGACATGGATCGCTTACGCTCATGCACCCATTGTAGTGCCACCCCCGGAAACAGGGGGATTATCTGCGTCTCAAAATCGATCACAGTATGCCACTCCCCGTTTAGCGGCGGATCGCAGATCCGCGTGTAGGCTCAGTGTGTCAAGATGGATGCACTCTCCCCACTCACGGTAGAATCCCCTACATGCCCGACCCCAAAGAAAACCCGCCGCCCATCCGCCTGGGTTCCAAGGTGGTCGACCTCCCCGGCATCGGCAAGCAACGTGCCCGCCTCTTTGCCCGCCTGGATATCCACACCGTCAGCGACCTCCTACGCCATCAGCCCATGCGCTACGAGCAGCAGGCCAGCGAGGGATGTATTGACCAACTTCAATTCGATTCAATCGGCACCGCACGCGGCATGATTCAGAGCGCACGCTGGGTCGCCCCGCAAGGGTTCGGCAAGAAAGGTCGATTCGAGGCTACACTCGTCGACGACACCGGCACACTGAACCTCGTCTGGTTCAACGCCGGCTACCTCCGCGACAAACTCCACCCCGGCCTCACCCTCCGCGTGCAGGGCAAGGTCAAATCCTTCAACAACTACCCACAGATCATCAACCCCAAGTGGGAACCGCTGGACGACCCCGATGCCACACCCGCTAAAGATGAACGCCTGCGTCCGGTTTACCCAGCGACCGAGGACCTGTCATCGCTGGTGATTGAGAAGACTATCGCCGAGGCTTTGCCTCAGGTCTTGCCGGGTTTGTCTGACCCGTTGCCCGCCGATCTACTCGAACACCACGCGATGCCCGCGCTGGCTAAAGCGTTTGAGATGACGCATCGGCCTGACTCGCGCGATGATGCCGGGATCGCACGACGCCGGCTCGCCTTTAACGAACTGCTACTGCTGCAACTGGGCATCGCGATGAAGCGGGCCTATGTCCATAAAAAACTGGCGGCACCGAAACTTCGCTTCACCAAGGCTATCGACAAGCACATCCGCGCACGTTTCCCCTTCAAGCTGACCGATGCGCAGGACAAGGTTATTAAAGAGATCGCCCACGACCTGACCCTGCCGATCCCCATGAACCGGCTACTGCAAGGCGACGTCGGCTCGGGCAAAACGGTGGTCGCGCTATACGCATTGCTCTTAGCGGTGGCCGACCGTCATCAGGGAGTTTTGCTGGCCCCCACCGAGTTGCTTGCCGAGCAGCACTTCGCGTCGATCTCCCGGATGCTCGAGGGGGCCAACGTCAGCATCGCCCTGTTGACTAGCGCACACCCGCCCAAGGCCGGCGGTGAACGCAAGCAACTGCTCGACGATATCGCGGAGGGAAAAACCGATCTGGTCATTGGCACACACGCGCTGCTGGCTGACCATGTAAAGTTCCACAGCCTCGCCGTCGCCGTGATCGACGAGCAGCACCGCTTTGGTGTCATGCAGCGGGCCGCCTTCCGCGACAGCAACCGCCACGCCGAACCCGGGCCGGATGGCAAACGCCACGTCCCGCATCACCTGGTTATGACCGCGACTCCGATCCCAAGGACGCTTAGCCTCACGCTCTTCGGCGATCTTGACATCTCCACCCTCCACGGCCTGCCGCCGGGCCGAACCCCGATCACCAGCCGCGTCGTCATGCCCATGCAATCCGAAGAAGTCTACCGCTACCTGCGCACACGTTTGGAACGCGGCGAGCAGGCCTACGTCGTTGTCCCCGCCATTGATGCCGCTGGCAAGGAGTCCGCCAGGCAACTCACCAATGTCCGCGACCACGCCAAGCTGCTGCAGGACAAGTACTGCCAAGGCTTCAAGGTCGCCACCGTCCACGGCCGACTCAAGCGAGAATCACGCGAAAAAATCATGAACAAGTTCCGCAACGGTGACATCCACGTCCTGATCGCTACCACGGTGATCGAGGTCGGCGTCGATGTCCCAAACGCGACCGTGATGATTATCGAGCACGCCGAGCGGTTCGGGCTTGCCCAACTCCATCAGTTACGCGGTCGTGTCGGCAGGGGAGACCACGGCCGACGCAGCCTGTGCGTCTTTATCTCCGATCCCACCACCGACGACGGCATCGACCGACTCAACGCAATCGCCTCAACGAACGACGGTTTTATCATCGCTGAACGTGACTTGGAGATCCGTGGCATGGGCGACTTCTTCGGCACACGCCAGTCCGGCCTGCCCCCGCTGCGCGTCGCAAACATCCCAGGCGACATGGAACTCCTCCAACTCGCCAAACGCGACGCCCATAAGTTAATCGACGCCGACCCGTTCTTAAAAACCAAAGCCAACAAACCCCTACGCCGTGTTCTCTTGCAGCAGTACGGCGAAGCGATGGGGTTGATCGATGTGGGTTAGGGAGTTTAACCACAGAGGCACAGAGAAAAGCAGAAAAGAGGTATCCGCAGATTGCGCAGATTTCACAGATGGGGACAGAGTGACTGTATTTTCTTCATCTGTGTTTATCCGTGTTCATCCCTGTTCACTTCTTCTCTTCTCTGTGCCTCTGCGGTTAATCCGATCTACTCTGGCCTGGGTTTAGGCGGTTTGTCCTTGCCGCGCCTGGCCTTAAAGAATGCCTGCAACACTTCGACGCACTCATCCGCCAGCACGCCGCTGCACACCTCAAGCCGATGGTTGAAGCGTGAATCTGTGCACAGTTCGTACATCGTATCGACGCAGCCCATCTTGGGATCAGTCGCCCCATAGACCAGCCTTTCGATGCGGCTGTTAACCAGTGCGCCGGCGCACATCGGGCAAGGCTCCAACGTCACCGCGATTGCACAGCCATCCAGACGCCAGGTGCCCACCGCCTTGGCCGCCAGTCTTAACGCAAGTATCTCAGCGTGTGCTGTCGGGTCGGCCCGGCTCTCACGCAGGTTGTACGCCTTGGCCAACACCTCCTCGCCACGATACACCACCGCGCCGACCGGGACTTCCCCAGCTTCCGCCGCCTGTCGAGCCTGCTCCAACGCCAGCCGCATCATGGATTCATCGAGTGCTTCACTCATCGCCCGCAAGTGTACCGGGCCACGACAACCTCGGCGAAACGGTAGACTTAGTCCATGAAGGTTATTTGCGCCCCCGACAGTTTCAAGGGATCGCTCTCGGCAGAACAGGCCGCGTGGGTGATGGCCAAGGCGATTCATCGGGTTCAGCCCGATGCTGAAGTTGATCTGTGTCCTCTCTCTGATGGTGGCGATGGTTTTATTGATGTGATCGCGCAGTCGGATGAATGGTCGGTTGTACCCGCAGCCTGTATAGATCCTCTAGGTAGACCGATTGCGACCGGCTGGTGTCTGTCCGAATACGACGGCCAACCCGATACGGCGGTGATCGAGATGGCGTCGGCCAGTGGCCTGGCTCTGCTGGCACATGGCGAGCACGACCCGACTAAGACCACCACCTACGGCACCGGACAACTGATCCAACACGCCCTGAAAAATAAGCCTGAAAAAGTTCTAGTCGGCATTGGTGGGAGTTCCACCAACGACGGCGGCTGTGGGATGGCCCAGGCATTGGGTGCATTCTTTTACAACCATACGGGCCAAATCATTAAGCAATCTATTAACGGCGGGATACTCGAATCAATCAAACGCATCGACGTATCAAAAATGGATGCGCGCTTAAAAAATATGTCTATCACCGTCGCCTGTGACGTCACCAATCCATTAACCGGCCCAAACGGTGCGGCCCACGTCTACGCTCCCCAAAAAGGTGCGACGCCCCAGCAAGTCGAACAACTCGACGCGGGCCTTCGACATCTCGCGGAACTATTCCGTGACCAACTCGGCATTGATGTAGAAGATCGCCCGGGTGCCGGTGCAGCGGGGGGGCTGGGTGCGGGGTTGATGGCCTTCTGCGGGGCCGAGTTCCGACCGGGGCTTGAGATCGTGCTTGAGATGGTTGGGTTCGACAAGCGTGTCCGTGATTGCGACCTCTGCCTCACCGGCGAGGGCCGACTCGATGGCCAATCACTTAACGGCAAAGCCGTGATCGGCGTCGCACAAGCCGCAGCTAAACACAACGTCCCCACCGTCGCCCTGGTCGGCAGCCTCGGTAAGGGTCACGAAAAATCACTCGACGCCGGCCTCAAAGACACCATCGAGATCGGACGCGGACTCTCCACCGAAGAATCCATGGCCCGCGCCGCGCAACTACTCGAAGAAGCCACCGTCCTGGCCGTCGGTATGCACGGCTGACGGTGATTCGTCGTTTATCCTCAAGAGGCCGATCGTTACCCAACTACGACTTGCCCTGCCGCACGCATACGCCGTTGCTTGAGCATCAGGAAGAACATGCTGATGCCGCCGAGGACGCCCCATGCGGCCATGATGATGTACCAGTAAAAATACCCCGACTCTTCCTGTGTCGCCGAGAGTACTCGGCCTGTGATGAACAGGGAGATGGCTGCGCCGTAGTATTGGAACGAGTCGATAACACCGGCGGCGAACCCGGCCATTTTCTTGCCGCCGATATCCATGGGGGCCGCAGCACCGACCAGCGAGTGGGTGGAGTTCACGGTCAGTGCGATGCAGACCAGGATCCCACACCCAACCCAGATGCCCGCCGTCGTCGGCCCGACCCAGCCCTTGGTCAGGATGACGGCGGCCAGGAGGATGACCAACGCTTCACCAAAGTAGAGAACCATCGCCACCGGAGCACGTTTCCCGGTAAAGAACTTGTCGGAGATAAACCCGGCCCCCAATGACCCCAGGAAAGCGACCAACGGCATCAGCAAAAGTGTCCAGACTGCTATCTGTGGGATATTCGATTTCATGTCGAAGCCCAGTTGATCCTCGAAGTACAGGATGGAGATATTGTCGAGGCTGTGGCGGACGCCGCCGGTGCAGGCATAGGCTACGGCGTAGAACCAGATTAGCGGGTGGGTAAGGATGGTCTTCATGGATTGCCAAAGAGAAACCGTCACGCCCTCGGTGTTATCCACCTCGTCTTCAATCTCGCCGGGGAACCCCGCTTCATCGGGTGATTGTTTGACCGCGAAGAACATGAAGATCGCTGCTGCTGCGGTGAACAACGGCGGGATCCTGAAGAGGTACCGCCACTCACCCTGCTTGGCCATGACGATACCGAAAATCACGATGCCCGACGTGAGCATGTAAGGGCCTAGCCAGTTAATCGCCATCTGCCCAAGCTGGATCATCCCCCCGAAGATGCCAGAAAAGGTGCCGCGTTCGGTACGGTGGAACCACGCGGCGTTGATCTTCACCATGCCCGGTGCCCCGAACGATTGGAGATACCCGTTAAGCAGTGACAGCAGCGCGAACGTGCTGAACGTACTGACCCAGGGGGAGAACCCGAAGATCATGTTGATGACGATAGTTCCGATGGCACCGAACAGCATGCAACGCTTGCCGCCGATACGGTCACTGATTAACCCATTAATCAACTGCCCCGTGCCGTACGCCAGCGCCCATATACCAATCAGGTCGGCCACCGCGGTTTCATCAAACCCGTACTCGTCACGCAGGTGCGGCGTGGCAAACTTGAAGTTGTACCGACACATGTAGTAAGTGGCGTACATCAACCCGAGCGAAAACCAGTTCAACCCCCGTCGTAGGCGGAAGCCCTTGCTGTGATTAATCACGAATTTTATATCAGACATGCTCACCTATCGGGATAAGGCTATGGAATCAGATGGTTAATTCACCCGCAATACGCGGATCGTAAATCATACGCGAAAACGCTCATAAACCTAAGCGGAAAATGTTGGGGCCGATAGGGAGGTGCTTTAGAGCGAACCAGTGAGGCAAACCGGTCGTCGGCGTCTGCCAGCTCATTTCGAGGTCGATCCGGCGGGAATAGGGGAAGCCGGGGGTGCCGGGGGTGCCTGAGTTGTGGCGGTTTGCGATTCAGGTCCGCCAGATTCCGGCTTCTCTTCCACCAGATCCTTACTCGTCACCGTGGCCAGCACCGTCAGCCCGGCGTAAACCGCCTGACCCTGCTGGATAGTGACCTTCGGGTCCAGGTCAGCCGGGAGGTACAACTCCGTCGTCGAGCCGAGCTTGATCATCCCGATACGCTGGCCACGCTGGACAACTTCGCCCTCGTGGACGCCGCAGGCGATCGTCCTCGCCAACAGCCCCGCCACCTGCCGCACCGCCGCCAGCGGGTGTCTGCGGATCGGATGGACAAGCACGATCAGGTTCGACTCATTGGTTTCTGCCGAGGTCGGGTTCAATGCGTTCTTATGGTCGCCGGGCTTGTGCGTGATGCTCTTAACATGGCCGTGGCACGGGCTACGGTTGATGTGGACATCCAGGACGCTTAGGAATATCCGTATGCAGGTCGCCGGGCCGTTGAAAGGCTCGAAGTGCTCGACCTCGTGGATCGAGCTGATCCGCCCGTCCGCCGGCGCGATCATCGCCCCACGCTGCGACGGCGTCTTTCGGCTTGGGTCACGGAAGAACGCCAGCAACGCAGCCGTCACCGGCACAATCAAAAATACCAGCCACCACCATCCAACCACAAACGAAGCAATCGTCATCAATAGGCCGATCGCCGTGATCGTGAGCCATTCGTATTTAGCGTAGGGGCTGAGCATCGTGTTCCGTCACATGAAGCCAAAGCAAGCCATCGAGGCGCTCGGCCAAAAAAAGTTAATCGTGTTCAGGCAAACCCACGGAGTCCACCATGATCTATGCCAGAAAAATCAGTTCACATCCCGTCAACAAGCACACACTCAGGCACGCATCCCAAGTAAATTTGTGGGCGACACGGATTATATCCGTGGGCGGTTCCGGGGGTTAATCCGGGGGCGGGGCGGTCAGTTAGACGCGGCCTTGCCGACCATCATCCCGATCCCGCCGAGGATCAGGCTGCCGATCAGCAACCCGCCGCACGCGATCCCGTAGTTCATCCCCGAGCCGGTCATCATGGTAGTGATGGCGCTTTGCACATCCATGATGGTGGAAATCACAACGACCAGTGCGACGACCAACGAGATCATCGCGCCGATCAGCATCCCCGAACCAAAGCCGCTGCCCGCAGAGTCAACCCCGCTGTCGTACTGCGTGATCGCCACGCCGCCGACACCGCCAGCCCCGCCCATCGCAGGAGCCGCGCCGCCTTGCAGGTCGGTCAACCCGCCCGCCGCAGTACCGCCCGTGCCGGTCTCCATCGAGATCGCACTCTCGAATACACCCGACGAGCCGATCCCCGATGCAAGCGAACCCTCGCCGGCGTTCGTCCCGCCGGGGTAAATCTCATCTAACAATTCAGCACCCAAACTGGTGTCGTCGCTCTCACGGGTTAGGTCCAAAAGCCCCGAGCCGGAGCCGACGCTCTCAAGCGACAAATCTTCCTGTGCGGTGTCTTCCATCGGGTTGGTCACAGCCGTCTGCGCCAGCGGATCGACCGGCTCAACCTCGTCCGGCCCAAAGACGCTCATCCCCGAACCCGTCCCAGTCCCCGTACTTGTCAACCCAGCCTTGCTGGACATATTCGTATCAGCCAGGCTGATCGCATCCGTATCATCACTTGGGACCAGCGGGATCGGGCTGCCCGAATCGCTGTCACCGTTGCCGCCCGCCAGCGTGTCGATCTGGTCGCGCTTGAACATCAGCTTGTCCCGGTCGCGGAACTGCTGAAGCTCGCCGCTGGCAGCCATCTCCTTGACCTTCTCAGCGTCAACGCCCAGCCGCTGCGCCGCCTCATCCAGGGTGTAAAACATCTTGGCCATGATCGACTCCTGATTCTCTTTAGCGTACGTTGTGTCGGCCTGTTACTGTCACGAAAACCCGGGGACTTAAACTCCGGGGGCAAACTCCGGGGTGGGGGGCCGACACCGTCCGTTGAACATATTAGGATAGGTCGTAACTGCTTGTCTGACAAGGTAGCACCCCCGGAGATCCCCCCGGTTCTCCCCCCGAATACCACCCCAACCAGGCACCCACAAGACCGACCCACGCACAACCAATAAATAGACCGCTAAAAGACCCTCAGAACCCCACGAAACCCCCCGGAACCCTCGATATGCCCCTCGCCTACGGGCTTGTCCATCCCGTTGACCTGACCCTGCAAGACCTCCCCCAGGAATTGCAAGGCCTTAGAATCGCTCACCTTAGCGATCTGCATATCAACCGCCCCCGACCCCGCCACGACCGGCTGATCAGCCAACTCTCAAGCCTCCGCCTCGACATGGTGTTCTATACCGGCGATTACATGATGCGCCGCCGCGATGGCGCCCAAGCTGGCCAAGTCCTCGCCCGCATCGCCAAAGCCATCCGCCCCCGTCTGGGACACTTCGGCGTCTTCGGCAACCACGACTCGCCCCAGTTCGCCAAACAAGTCGCCGACATCGGTATCCACTGGCTGGGCACCGCCGTCCACGACCTCCCCGACGCCCCGATCCAACTCCTGGGCATCGACCCGCTGGGCAAAGATGCCGACGACAGCACCGCCATGCTACTCAACGGCGACCCTCTGCAATCCGACAAGCTCCGCCTCATGCTCACCCACTACCCAAGCTGGCTCTCCACCGCCGCCGATCTGAATGTAGACATCCTCTTCGCCGGCCACACCCACGGCGGACAGATCCGCCTCCCCAACGGCCAAGCACTCAACAACGCCTGCGACCTACCACGCAACCTAAGCTCCGGCATCCTCCGACACCGCAACACACTCATCGCCATCTCACGCGGCCTCGGCGAAGTAGGCGTCCCCGGCATCAACAAACTGCGAATCTTCTGCCCCCCACACGTCCCCGTCTACACACTACGCCAAGGCTCCACACTCGGCTGCCACACGCAGGGGTTGGTGCGCGTGGTGCGGTGGTAGTGGATGGCCTCTCGGAACAAATGTACTTATCCCCTTATTCTTCTCCCGGCAACAGTGCCGGGTTCCTTGGGGGCTGCAGTTTTAAGCTGACAAACCCAGGTTTGTCTACGCAACGCGTCGCAGCATGGCCACCATGCCCACGACCAGCAGCGCTAAGCTGCCCGGCTCAGGCACAGGTGAACTACTTGGCGGTATGCCGTTGTTCCAGTTGCCAAGCACAAAGTTCAAGTCCTCGATCCCGACGAAGCCATCACCGCTGGGGTCCGCCAGTGGATTGCCGGGCGGGACGCTCTGGTTCCAAGCGCCCAGCACGATGTTCAGGTCGGTGATCCCTACGAAGCCGTCGCCGTCGAGGTCGCCGAGGAGCGGTTCGGGGACGGCAGCTATGCGAATACCATTGCTGTAGATCTCGTTGTCCGGAGTGCTTTGCGAGTAATAATCGCGCGGCAGACGCCCGGATTGGCTGACCCATGAAGCGCCACGATGAGCGGGGGACTGGTCACCGATTCTTTCATTCCATTCCCACATATTGCCGTTCTGGTCAAACGTGCCGTAAGCACTATCGGAAAGAGTATAGGCGCCTACATCTGTGAGGTAGGGGCTCCCCACAGCCCACCCATCGTTGTAGTAATTGGCCGAATTGCTTGTGTCGGCACTCGGTGGGTTGTTGTTTGGCAAGGTGTTGCTCTGTGTGGCATAGGTCCAGTAACCGGCGTTTGTTGAGCCCCCCTTGTAGAACGCCGCCTTATGCCATTCGTTTTCGTTGGTAAGAAACACTTTCGCACCGGCCTTGCGCCCGCTGACCGACGTTGCTCCAGTGAAGGTATAAGCTCCATCCTCGGTTGTGGAACTGTCTTGCAATCCTGAGGTTTGCCCGTTGTTAAGCCAATTTGTGAACCGCAAGCTGTCATAGTAGCTAACATAATTCACGGGCATGTTTTCACGTCCGGCTCTGGCCGAATAGGTGTAACTGCCGGACAATCCACTGCGTGTAATCCCGCCTGTTCCCGCATAACCGCTGGCCATCTCAGTGTTGTACAGGCCATAGGTGTCAGTGTCTGCGATGGAATTAAGGAATTCAGTGTACTGGCTGTTGGTCACTTCATATTTGGCGATCTTGTATACATAGTCCACGCCGCCTCGCCCTGTGTCATCGGGCGTATTGCCCGAATCGACCACTGTTACCCAGTCTATTGTAACTTCTGCATGCAAATCCGTAGTTGATGCTAATAGAAAAGCGAATACCAATATGAAAATTGCTACTGTCTTCCTCATATTCCTATCCCTTCATTTTAAACGGCTAAGCCGACATTTCCCATACGGCCTTTTCCCGGCAACAGCGCTGGATACCTTGGACCAGTTTAACCTGCGTCTCGAGAGACACAAGGCTTGGTTGTCGATTTATAGGCAAATGTTGCCGGGATCAAGCAAACACGCGGGTGGTTCGGGCGAGGAGGCCTTCCATACTCAGTTTATCCAGATTAATGGCGATACCGCCCGCTTGTCCGTCGATGCTACCGGACATATCAGGAGAAGAATAAGGGGATAAGTACATTTATTCAGCGTCGTTTCACATCCCCAAACTCTGCCACTCCCGCACCGCATCAATCGGCCAAACCAGCATCAACACATTCAGTGTCAGGTTGTCGCGGATCATGTATAGCATCACGAGTTCGGTGACGAGGTAGAGCGACACCGACCAGTACCATCGCACGCATGACGCGAAGACGAAGCCCAACAAGCAACTGCCCATGTCGCCCAGAGAGTTGCCGATGCTGTCGCCCGTGTAGCCCAACGCCATCGTCGCTTCGCGGTAGCGGTTGATGATTAACGGCGTATTCTCAAAAATCTCCCAGGCCGCTTCGATCAGCACCGCCAGGGGGAAACGCCAGCCCAGCGACTGTTTGCGTAGGGGTTTGATCCAATAAAACAACCCGGCGAAGACCACGCCGTGTAACACATGCGAAAAACTGTACGGGTCAACCAGGTGCTGGGAGTTGTGCATCGTCCACACGTCCCCAGCCCAGAGGAACGGCCTTCCACCTTCGCACCACCACACCCGCCCCAATTCATACAGCACAAAGACCGTCACACCGATCAACGCCATCGACACAACCCACGGCACCCACCCCCGTGCCGGCTTCACCAATCCCTTTGCCAACTCGGGCGTCTGCGTCATGCCGCCTCCCCGTCGGCTGATAAAACGGTTGTCTGCAATGCGTATTCCGCAATCGGAGCCTTACCAAAACCAAAAGCATCGCCATCACGACAAACACGATACACACGCAGCCGGCCATCTTCGATCACCACCGCACGGGGGCTACCCGGGAACCCGAAGCTGCCGGTGTTGATCAGTGTGGTTTGGCCGCGTTGCCAGATGCCCTGGCGGTGTGTGTGGCCGAAGATGAAGAACCGGGTGTCCGGGGCGTGTTCTTTCGCGAATTGCATCGCCAGCCCGGGGATGGTGTGCCAGTACCAGAGGATCTCAAACACCATCCAGGGCCGACGGGCCAGTTGCCGGAACGTCGAGTGTTGTAATGCCTTCTCAAACTCCGCCCAGTGCTCGTGTGCCGAGTGTTGGGACACGCTCAGCCGTGACGCCAGCGTGCCCCGGTCTTCTGGGTTAAGCGACGCCATCGCCCGGTCGTATGATTGGCGGACCCGCGCCGCGGACGGGCACCACGGCGCGATCGCCGGGTGCAACGAATCCCCGTGTGTGACAAATACCGAGCCGTCAGCCAGCCACAGGTGCCGGGTGTCGCTGATATAGGGGTCATGGTTCCCCGATAGCAAAGTTAGTTCGACGCCGTCCTGTTCGCAGAGGTCGTGCAGCTCAAGCACCTGTTTTGCCGCCTTCACCCGGTATCGCGGGTCGTGAACCTCAGCCACATCGCCGTTAATAACAAGTCCCGACGCCCCTTGCCAAAGCGGCTGCAACATCCCCGGCGACCGAACCATCGCGTCCGGCCGACCCATGTGCGTATCCGACAGAATGACAATCCGCTCTTTCATCGTGTAACCGTTATCGGTTCACCGCGAAACGTGCTGGACAATTTGCCCAGCGTTTCCCCGCGTGCTCTCCAGGCTGACCTCGCAAGACCTCGGCCTCAAAATGACCAATTATAACTTAAATATTATATTATATATAACTTATAATTGATTTTAATGGGTTGAGATAGGATACGCATTCTGAAGAATAATCATGTGGTCAATTACGATACGATTCCCTAATTCGCCATCCCACGTTCGATGTGCGATGCCTCGCGCACCCGCCCCTTCGCTGCGCTCAGAGGCGGCGTTGTTTATCGCTTATTCATTCAAACCCCAGACCCCAAACTCCAGACCCCAAACTCCAGACCCCAAACCCCAGACCCAATCCCCCGTCACACCTGCCGATCCAACAACCGGTAATGGATCGCCTCCGCGACGTGTTGAGGCTGGATCGCGTTACCGCCTTCCAGGTCGGCGATCGTCCGAGCCACCCGGCGGATCTTGTCGTACGCTCTTGCACTTAAACCCAACTCGGTCATCGCTTGTTTCAGCAGCACCTGGCTAGCCGTGTCCAGTGGCGCGATCTTGTCCAGCTCTCGGCCGGTGAGTGTGCGGTTAGGGCGCAGCGGCCCGCCGTTGCGCTCGGACTGGATGCGTCGGCTGTTTATGACCTGCTCGCGCATCTGTGCGCTGGAGGTGCCGTTGCGTTGGTTGGTGAGTTGCTGGTAGGGGACCGGCGGGACCTCGACGTGGATATCCACCCGATCGATCAACGGCCCGGAGATGCGCGACAAGTAACGATCCATCTGCCGTTGGCTGGCCTCATCATTCGGCGCGGCCCCTTTGGGTGTCGGGTTCATCGCGGCGACGAGCATGAACCGTGCGGGGAATCGCACCGACCCGTGCGCCCGTGCGATGGTGACGTGGCTGTCTTCCAGGGGTTGACGGAGTGTTTCCAATACTGCGCGTGAGAACTCGGGCATCTCATCGAGGAATAACACCCCGTGATGCGCCAGGCTCACCTCGCCGGGCCTTGGGATCGTGCCCCCGCCGACGACCGCGACGCTGCTGGCCGTGTGGTGCGGCGATCGGACCGGTCGCATCGCAATCAACGGCTGACCCTTAGGCACCTGCCCGATCGCCGAATAAATCCGCGTCACATCCAACGCCTCTTCTCGCGATAGTGGCGGGAGTATGCCCGGCAGCGCCTTGGCCATCATCGTTTTGCCGGTCCCCGCCGGGCCGATCATTAAAACATTGTGCGCGCCCGCAGCCGCGATCAGCATCGCACGCTTGACCGCCTCCTGCCCACGCACATCCGCGAAGTCCGCGCTTACCCCGTTGCCATTTAATAACTGCTCGGTATCCACATCCGGCATCGGCTCGATCTCGTGTAGCCCGTTGAGGAAGCCGACCACGCTCGAAAGCGTGTCGGCCGGGTACACCTCGATCCCATCGACCGCCGAAGCCTCGCTTGCGTTTTCGATCGGGACGACCACGCCCTCCAGCCCGAGCTTCTTACACAGGATCGCCAGGTTGATCACCCCGCTGACCGGACGGACCCGCCCGTCCAGCGCCAGCTCGCCTGCAAAGAGCAGCCGTTTGTGCCGTTGTGTCTGTATGACTTGCGACGCCAGCAACAACCCCACCGCGATCGGCAGGTCGAAGATCGGCCCCTCCTTGCGGATGTCCGCCGGCGCCAGGTTCACCAGCAGCCGGGACATCGGGAACGGGTACCCGCTATTGATGGTCGCCGACCGCACCCGCTCGATCGACTCCTTCACCGCCGCGTCCGGCAGCCCCACGATCGTCGTCTTGGGTAGCCCCTGATCTGCGACATCCACCTCAACCTCACACGACAGCGGATCGATACCTTGAAGCACGAAGCTATGGACCTGAGCCAGCATCGCCTAAGTGTAACCACCCATACAAGACCCGTACAGCCTTGCGTGGCACCTCTCTGGCACCCGGGGTTTTATCTGCCACGGTCAGTCTGTGGGGTTTGTAGCGATTCCGACGCTGGCGGTAGAGAGATAAACCAAAACGATTTAACCGCTTATGCCTGTTTTTGGTTGACCCTCGTGCGATCCCGGGCTATTCTTATCGGGCTTGTGGGATTTACGATTTTCAGTTGGCATGCTTGCTAAGGCGTGCTATTAGTTAGGTTCCGGCGGGAGCGGCAAAGCGACATAGCCCAAAGCGTCAGGCGGGATCCACCCGCCTTGGATTTACTGCCCGCCCGCATCTTTTTACCTTCACCGGAGGCGATCAGGCCGATGAGTTTTAGCACCTACCAACGTTTGATGGCTTGGACACGTTCGGGCCGTAATCAATCCAACTCCGATCTATTAAGTAGTAGCACGCAATCCGCCGACCGTCACCAAGGCAACCGCCGGTTTGCTCTGGATCAACTGGAGCCGCGACTGCTGCTCAGTGCCGTGCTCGTCAACGCCATCCCCGACCAGAACATCCCCGCATCCGGCGGGTCCGCGGTCATCGACCTCAACGACTTCTTCGACGACACCGATATCCCCGGCACCGTCGTCCGCTACGACACCGTCTTTGGCGAATTCGACGTCGAGCTTTTTGACACCACCACACCCAACACCGCCATCAACTTCCTGGGTTATGTCGATCGCGGCGACTACAACGACACCTTCTTCCACCGGCTGGCGCTAAATCAAGACAGCACCCCCTTCATCGTGCAGGGCGGCGGCTTCGAGTTTACCGCACCTAATTCATACGACGCCATCTTCCAAGGCCAAAGCGTCGTCAATGAGTTCGGCGCCTCGAACCTCCGTGGCACGATCGCGATGGCCAAACTCGGCGGCGACCCCGACAGCGCCACCAACCAGTGGTTCTTCAACATGGGTGACAACTCCGCCAACCTCGACAACCAGAACGGCGGGTTCACCGTGTTCGGCCAGGTCCTGGGCAACGGCATGAATATCGTCGACCAGATCGCCGCAACCCCGGTCTGGGACGCCTCACCACTCAATGGCGCTTTCACCGATCTGCCACTGCGCAACTTCAACAACACCAGCTTCCCCGATAACAGCAACCTGGTCGTCATCAACTCGATCACCCGCGTCAATGAACTGACCTACAGCTTGGTCAGCAACTCGGCTGGCAACCGGGTCGTGGCCAGCATCGACGCCCAAGGCCAACTGTCCGTCATCACCATCGGCTCCAGCGTGGTCGAGACGGTCACCGTTGTCGTCGAGGCACAGGACCACGACGGCAACACCACCCAGGCAACCATCACCGTCGAAGTCGGTTCCGCCAAGGAAAGCCTCAACGACGACCGCTTCGCCGACCTGCTCTGGCGCAACTTCAGGAACGGCAAGAACACCCTCTGGCAGATGAGTGGCCTCTCCAAGGGCACCAGCGAAGCCCTCAAAGCGGTCAGCAACACGACCTGGTTCATCGCCGCGGTCGGTGACTTCAACAACGACGGCAGCAACGACCTGCTCTGGCGCAACGCCTTCGACGGCCAGAACAAGCTCTGGCTGATGAACGGCACGACCTTCGTCAGTGCCGTGGACCTCCGCACCGCCTCCAACCAGAACCTGGCCATTGGCGGCGTCGCCGACTCTAATAACGACGGCAACATCGACATCCTCTGGCGTAACAGCAAGAACGGCAGGAACATCGTCTGGACCATGGACGGCACGATCGAAACCGGATCCTTCCGCCTTGACAATCAGGCCGGCTCGGAGTGGTACGTCGGCGGCGTGGGCGACCTCGACCGCGACGGCGTGACGGATATCATCTGGCGAAACGACAGCGGCGGGCAGAACAAGGCCTGGCTGCTGAACCCCGTCGACGGCTCGATCAAGCAGTCCGCAGCGATCCTCACCCTCGCCAACACCAACTGGGTC
>JAJRRS010000108.1 GCA_024279275.1 Planctomycetota bacterium
CGTCGGTCCTGCCAGACGATGGCGTTGCAGATGGGTTCGCCTGTCTTACGGTCCCAGACGACGGTTGTTTCACGTTGGTTGGTGATGCCGACGCAGGCGATGTCTTTAGCTTGGAGGTTAGCACCAGCAAGAGCTTCGGCGATGACGCCAGACTGGCTGGACCAGATCTCGTTGGCGTTGTGGTCGACCCAGCCGGGCTTTGGGAATATCTGCTCGAATTCTTTTTGTGCGACCGAGACGATCGACCCGTTTTGGTCGAAGACGATCGCGCGTGAACTGGTGGTGCCTTGGTCCAGTGAGACGATGTACTTCAATGCAGTACTCCTGTTTGGGCCGCCCGACCTCGTGGCTCGATGAGAAATGATCTTGCCACGACATGAAACCGATGTGTCCTGATGATTTTCACAAGTGTCCGATCGGTCGTCAAGGCTAGGCGGGTGATTTTGGTGAGCACCGGGATTAACCACAGTGACACATAGGCGCAGAGAAAACCGGGGAGGAGAGGTGAGGCATCCGCAGATTGCGCAGATGACACAGATTAAGATGGTGCGCACTGACGCATGTGATTGATATCTGCGCAATCTGTGTAATCTGCGGACAACTCTGCCTGATTTTCTCTGTGCCTCTGTGTCTCTGTGGTTAGTTATGCCTTTGCTTCTTCAGTTCATCTCTCAGCGATCAGAATTCAGACCTCACGAGGTTCCGGCGGTAACGGCAGGCGAGGGGTCTTTGGGACCGGGTCAAGCCCGCGTCCTGTGTATCCGTCATCTGGCCGGGGCGATGCGCTACCAAGTCCCCCCGCCCCCGGAAGCCTGGACGAAGTTTCATCCGTTGCGCTTTAGGGAAGGTGGGGCAGCCCTCGAGTCCCGGTCCTTTTAATCTTTGGATACTCAGGGTAGCTGTCCATCGCCAGCGTGAGGTTGTCGGCAGACGTGGCTTAATAAGTCACGCCTCCATACTTGGATGAAATGTCACATTTGCGCGCACGTTGGTGGTAATTCCTGACGTGTCGATCGCCGTAACACCCTGCCTTGACAACCGTCTAGGGATTTGTGGATCGGCCCACAGTTCTTTCAAAGAACTATACCGAAACGTGCGCACCCACCCGGTCAACCGATCTGGGTGTCAACGTCGCAAAACATGAACAGTCTTGACTTGCACATACCGCAGCCGTACTCTTATGACCACATCATCTCCGGTAGACACATCCATGCCCAGCAAACACCTCCGGAGTGGGATCTGAGGGTCTTTGAGGACGACAATTACCGTACTGACGAAGCTTGTTTGCTGTTCAACGGGCAGTTTGGCTTATTGAAAGGAGGTTGTGGTGGCACTAATCGCATGCCCAGAGTGCAAGAAGAAAATAAGCGACACCGCAGGGAGTTGCCCAAATTGCGGATACAAGATTACGCCAGAGAAAGTTACTGAGATAAAGAAGCAAGAGCAGCAAGCCCAGAAAGGCTGTACCATCGGCTGCTTGTCGATCATTGTTATTTTCTTTGCCCTCTTTTTATTCGGTGTCTTTTCTTCCCCATCAACGTCCTCATCAGACTCCACCCGCAGAAGAAAATCGAGCACTTCATCTTCGCGTGAAGTTGTTGAAAATAGTGGGTGGGACGGATCTGTTTTACAGGTTAAATCGTGGTTGAAGTCGAATTTAAAAGACCCTGGCTCACTCGAGTTTGTTGAATGGTCTGCCGTTCAGAAAACTAGCGATGGCGGTTTTATGGTGAGAGTAAAGTATCGCGCCAAGAATTCGTTTGGTGGGTATGTCGTCGAGAATAAGATTTTCTACCTAAATTCGAATGGCAGCATAAAGAGCGAGATAGATTATTAGCTCTAGCAAGCGAGTGGCGACTGCCTTGTTCGTCAAGTGTTTTCGATGAACTGATCCCGACTATTAACTTCTCGTGTCTTGGCGTTGAGGCTGATCAGCGGCTTCCGCAAACGGATCTGGATAGGGGATTGAATCAGTTGCAGGTCCAGGATTCCCCCGGCTGCATTTCTTTGACTTCGACGCCTTTGGGTTTGAAGTCGGTGATGTCGTCGGTCAGTAGGGGGAAGGTTTTGTAGTGGATGGGGATGGCTACTTTGGGTTTGATCCATTCGGCGGCGTGGGTGGCGAGTTTGGGGCCCATGGTGAAGCGGTCGCCTACGGGTAGGAGTGCGATGTCGGGTTTTGCGATTTCGCCGATGAGTTTCATGTCGGAGAAGAGTGCGGTGTCGCCGGCGTGGTAAATCTTAACGCCACCCATGTTGATGACGAGTCCGCAGGGTTGTCCCATGTATCGTCCCTGGTAGCTGGAGGAGTGGAAGGCGGGTGTGAAGGCGACGTAGCCGAAGTCGGTGTAGATGCGTCCGCCGGGGTTGCCGGGGTCTGTTTTTTGGATGCCTAGTTCGGTGCAGAGGTTGCAGATTTCGAATGCTGCGATGACGGTGGCGTTGTTGTGTTTGGCGATTGCGGGTGTGTCGCCGAAGTGGTCTTCGTGGCCGTGGGTGAGTGCGATGTAGTTGCAGGTGATGTCTTGAGGTTTGTGTACGGCGAGTGGGTTGCCTGTGAGGAAGGGGTCGACGGCGAGTGTGTGTTTGCCGTCACTGAAGAGGAAGCCGGAGTGGCCTAGGTAGGTGATGGTGAGTGGCATGAGGGGGCTCCTTGGGGGGAGGGGGAGGTGTGATCTGTGAGTGCTGATTGCTGAGTTGGGGAGGGGAGGGGGGATTTATGATTTATGATTTGGGATTTGGGGGAAGGGGAGTGGGGTGGTGAGGGGCATGGTATTTCTCCTTGAAAGCGAGAGGCGGGGCGGGGGAGTTAATGATAGTCATTCTGGGAGACACCCCCGGATATTCCACCGAAGCAGCGGGGCGGTGCATCGGTGGGCTTTTTTTGGGGGGAGGATGGGGGAGTGCTGAATTGTGATTGCTGATTTGGGAAGGAGGCTGTGGAAGCGTGGTGTTGGGCGAATGGAGGGGAGGGACTGGCCGTGGCCGGCCAGGCTAAACGGGGGCGGAGGGGGGTGTGATTGATGATGGTTGATTGGGGGAGGGAAGACGTGGGGATATCCGCCCCTTCGCGGACTCAGGGGCGGCGTTGGGGGGGAGGTGGAGGATTGATGTGCGGGAGGCGGGGGATTGTGATTTATGAGTAAGGATTGAAGATTTGAGGACGGGGGAGGTGTGATTGATGATTGGGGCAGAGGGAGAGATGGCAAAAGCAGTGGCGCGGGATGGGAGGCTTGAAATACGGGTTGGGTGGGACTTATTTGGGGTGTTGGTGGGTTGTTCCACGGTTGAGCGGGTGGGGGGCTTGTGGGCAGGTGGGGGAAAAAGAAGTGAGGTTTTGGGGGTGATTGGCTGGAAGCGCGCGAACCTTCTAGCATACGCGGCGTATCAGTTAACACCCCATTTTCGCGCATGTTAAGCGAGCAAGGGTTATTGGACCGAAGGATCTAGGCATATGGCTCACGACTTTGTGAAGGACGGCTTGGAACTTGATTCTGAGGCCGGGAAGATTGGGTTTGGAATAGGTGCGACGCTGTTTGGGGGGGCGTTGCTGATCTGCGCGCTGATCGCCAAGCTGACGTTTGATACCCCTGATCCGTCGCAGTTGTTGGCTGGGGTGGCGACGATTTTGTTGGGTGCGCCTTTGGTGTGGGTGGCGCTTAAAGACTTGTGGCGTGGGCACATGCACATGAACGAGTTGGTGGCGTTGGCGGTGCTGGCTGCGTTTGCGAAGGGTTGGTACATCGAGGCGGGGTTCATAGCGTTTTTCATGATTTTGTCGGTTTTGATTGAGAATAAGACGGCGGTGCGTGCTCAGCGAGATATCGAGGCCTTGGTGCGGATCACGCCGACGAAGGCACATAAGGTTGAGAATGGGCAGGAGACTGAGGTTGAGGCTCGCGATCTGATTCCTGGGGACATCGTGCGTGTTCGGCCGGGGGACAATATCCCGGCGGATGGGCTGGTGGTTTCGGGCGGGTCCACGGTGAATCAGGCGAATATCACCGGCGAATCGCTTCCTGCGGACAAACTCGAGGGCGATGAGGTCTTTGGCGGCACGATCAACCTGACCGGGTCGATGGACATCAGAGTCACTAAAGCTGGCGAGGACACGACTTTAGGGCGTGTCAAGGACATGATCCAGGAGGCTGAACGGACCAAGATTCCGCTGATGCGGATGATCGATCACTATGCGGGGTGGTATACGCCGACGGTGGTGATGCTTGTCTTTATAGTTTGGTTTTACACGTCTCAGACGGGGAACCCGGAAGACGCGGCGATTGCTGCGATTTCGATGTTGGTGGTGGCTTGCCCGTGCCCATTGATTCTGGCTACGCCGACGGCGCTGGTTGCGGCGATATCGGCTGCGGCGAGGCTGGGTGTGTTGGTTAAGAATGTGGAGGTTCTGGAGGGGGCACGGAACCTCACGGCGATGATTTTTGATAAGACCGGGACGCTGACCACGGGCGTCTTGGAAGTGACCCGTCTGGCACCTGCTGAGGGTGTCGAGGGTGCGGACCTTTTGCTGGCGGCTGCGAGTGCTGAACAGCGATCGCGGCACCCGGTTGCCCGGGCGGTATTTGAGGTGGCTCGCAAGGCGAAGCTGCATCTGCCGGAGCCTAGCGAGTTCCATGAAGAGGCGGGCAAGGGCGTGCGTGCTGTGGTTGATGGGCAGACGATTCTTGTGGGGCGTGGCAAATGGATCATTCAGGAGCGGCCGGGCGACGAGATGAAGTCGCAGGTTGATTTGGCGATGGCGGACCCGGAGGCTGAGGGGCTATCGACTTTGTTTGTGGTTAAGGATGGGAAATTGATGGGGTGGTTGGGGATGGCGGACAACACCCGGCCACAGGCGGCGAGCGCGATGGATACGCTGCGTGAGATGGGGCTGAAGCGGCTGATTATTGTGACGGGCGACCGCGAATCGGTGGCGAAGCGGATCGCGGCGCAGATGCATACGGAGTACCGGGCTGAGGTGCTGCCGCACGAGAAGCTGGACATGGTTCACGAGTTGAAGGCCAAGGGGCACCGTGTCGCGGTGATCGGCGATGGTGTGAATGATGCACCGGCACTGAAGGCTGGGGACATTTCGATTGCGATGGGTGCTGCGGGGTCTGACGTGGCGATTCAGTCAGCGAGCATCGCGTTGATGAGCAACAACCTTAACCGTATCCCGTTTTTGATTGCGTTGTCACGGCAGACCAGCCGGGTGATCAAGCAGAACATGGTGATCGGCGGTGGGTTTATTCTTGTGTTCCTGATGTTTGCTGCTACGGGGCATGTTCCGCCGGTCCTTGCGGCAGTGCTGCATGTGGTGAGTTCGCTGATCGTGGTGTTTAACTCTGCCCGGCTGGTGCGTGCGGGTGAGGACATTGAGCAAGAGGAGCATAAGGCGCTGGAGGCTGCGACCAAGCAGCCGGTGGAAAACCAAGAGTCGGCCCCGGGACAAGCTGTGCCCGCCTGACCCCCCCCCCGGATATATCCCTGCGAACACCTTCGGATTCCCCCGGATACCTCGCACGAAGTGATAACGTGATCGTGACAGAGTAATGACACGCGACGCAGCATCCATGAGGTGACTGCCTAAGACAGATAGAGAAACTTGCCGAGCCAAACCCTAATCAATCCGAGTGTCTTACCAAGCGTTATTTTGACGCGTGGTTTACCCGACTTCACGGTTCTGGAACAGGGCGATTGCGATGGCGATCACGGCGACGATCTGCAGTGCGGCGTAGCCCGACACCAGGGCGAACAGGCCGACGGTGATGGGGGTGCCTTGGGTGATGGCGTCAGCGGACCAGAAGAATTGCAGGTTGGGGACGACCATGTAGAGCAGCTTGGCTGCGGTGTAGATCGTCTTTTGGTAGAGGGCGATGTCCGCGTGGAAGATGACGGACAGGCTCTGGTAGTAGTCGGTGCTGGCTGGGATAGACAGGCGCATGTTAATCATCTGGCTGAGCGAGTTGCTGGCCAGGCCCAAGAGGAAAACGCCCACGCAGATCAGGAGGGTCATGACCTGGCCCAGCCGGGTGGATGCTGCGACGGCGACGCCGGTGAGAACCAATACGGCCTGGAAAACAAGGCCCAAACCGACAACGACCTGCCACAGTTCGCCGTCGTGTGCGATGAAATCGGTCAGGGGAGATTGCAGCGTCCAGGTCTTATCGATCACCATGACCAGAGCGAAGGCGACGGTCTGTGTGATCAGCAGGCAGACGGTGAAGGTCGAGGAGAAGACACGGGCGTAGAGGTAGTTCGCCACGGTCGCCACGATCAGCGCCACCAGCGCTGCGCCGAAGCCCAGCAGAAGCACGGGCATGTCGAAGTGGTCGCTGGCGGTGGTCATCACGCGGTGTCGGATCGTGAGCATCAGCACGATGCTCAGCAGGAAAAACGCGGTGGCGATGGCGGCGGAGATCCCGATGTACTTGCCGATGACAAACAGGGGTCGGCCGACCGGCTTGCTGACGACGGTGAGCACGGTTTTGTTTTCGATCTCGTTGGAGAATACGCCGGTCGCGGTGAAGGCGGCGAGCATGAGGCTGACCAGGAAGATGGTGCTGAGTCCCATATCGATCAGGAGCTTGTTGTCATCCTCCATGGTGTAGGCGGCGAGCTGGGGGTTGATGACCATGGCCAGGGATCCCAGGAGGATCAGCACCACGAAGATGGGTTGGCGGATCGATTCGGTGAAGGTGTTCTGAGCGATGGTAATAAGCTGTTGGAACATGGCGGTCGTCTTGTCCGTGTGAGCGAAGCGGGGCGGTTTATCCGTCGGGTGGTCGGCCCTTATCATACGGCGGGTCGGGCTGACGGGTTTGGTGCGTCTTCAAGATGCTGAATTATTAGAATAGGCTAAGAGACATTCAGGCGTCGGCACAAACCGGCGTCAGGCAACAGGGAAAACGATGAGTCACGACCAACAAACCTACCGGCGGGCTGCGAACGCTGTCCTGATCGGGCTGGCGATCCAGACCCTTTTGGCGATCATCACCGGGCTGACCGGGTTGTACGCGGGTTCGATCGCTATCAACACGCTCGCTTGGTATTACCTGGGCGGGCTGCCGATCTGGATCATCCTCTGGGTGGTCTACAACCAGCATCGGTTGGAGCGGATCGAGGCGTTGGAGACCGAACAACTGGCCACGCAGGACGCCCAGGCTGCGGCGCTGTTCGATGAGGCGGGGCAGCAGTTACAGATCGCACAGAAGCGGTTGGGCAATCTTTATAAGTACGGGCTGAATATCGTCAGCCTGTTGTTGTCGTTCTACCTGTTGGCGGTCGGGTTTGGGATGCTTCGTTCGGCTGTGGTCGAATACCGTATCGCTCAAGGCCTCGAAGATACCGCATTCTTCTCCGACATTGCGGGGATGCTCTCCGCTGGGAGCGGCTTGAACAGCGACCGTGCCGGGGTGGTCGCCATCATCGCGATCGTGATTGGTTTCCTGGCGTTTATTGTTTCGCGTTATATCGCTGGGATGAC
>JAJRRS010000109.1 GCA_024279275.1 Planctomycetota bacterium
CGGCAGGGATAACCGCTGAAAGCATCTAAGCGGGAAGCCCCCCTCGAGATGAGAGTTGCATGCACATTTTTGTGTGAGAGACCCCTGGAAGACTACCAGGTTGATAGGCCGCAAGTGTAAAGGCAGAAATGCCCTCAGCTGAGCGGTACTAACGGTCGATTGCTTAATCACTCCGACCCACGACCGACAACCATCAATCTTGGCCATCTGGCTACAGAACGATAATGTCGATCGTTGGGTTATCAAGTACTTCGTTTTTGCTGGAACTACTTGTATCACACCATGACTCGTCAGCACGCCTAACCGCGTGCCCGAGTCGCCCCCCATGTTTTCATGGGCACACCAAGACTTTTTTCACTCGCTTTTTACGGCAGTGGTCCCCAACCCACCACTGCCGTACCAGCCGTGGACGCCTAACAGCGTCCATAGCTTTTGCCGGTGACCATAGCGACGGGGTCACACCTGATCCCATACCGAACTCAGCAGTTAAGCCCGTCGCGCCGATGATACTGTCACTGCGGGAAAGTAGGTCATCGCCGGCTTAATGAGCCCTGCCAGGTAAACCTGGTGGGGCTCTTTTTATGCGCCGGTTTCACTAACACATCTGGCTTGAGACCTCGGACCCACCGTTTTTAGAATCATCTTTTGTTGTCGGTAGGATGTTGTTAATCTATAGGCAGTACAAGTCGTTTATCAGACGACTATCCGGTCCAGCCACCACCTTCAATAAGGGGTGATCTCACATGTATACAGAGCGCAAGTTTATGGGATGTCGTTGGATTCTGCCGGCATGGGTACTCACCAGTCTCTGTTATGGCGGGACCATTACTGCGGATGTCTTAGAGCCTGTCGTGTCGGGGGCCGTATTCGAGAATGCCCCGTTCGATGGCATCGGCGACCAATTTGATCCCGGGTCTGGCAGGCTGATTGGGAATGTTAATGGCACGCGGCAAAGTGTTGTCATGGAATTTGACATCTCAAGCTTGTCCCCCAGCTTCGTAAACAATTCAACATTCAATGCCAGAATAGTCCCAAACAACTCGGCGGATACCGGTATCCGCGCGTACAAGATGTTTGTCTATTCAGGCAATGGCGTGATCGAGCTGAGTGATTATAACGCGGCTGGCATCGAGATAGGATCGGTAGCACATGCCTCGGGGGGCAGCAGCAACGTCAATCTTGATATGGCCTACGCTTTCCAGAACATACTGAACCAGGGCGCGAGTCATCTGGGGATCCGCATCGAAACGGTCAATGAACCGCAGGGGTGGGATGTTGTTACCAGCCCTTTTCCCAGCCCGATTCACATTCAGGCGTTATTCACCCCGCTGAACCCGGGCATCACGAATGGTGGTTTTCAGGCTGGCGATCTGACCGGGTGGCAGACCTATACCACCGATGAAGGCAACATCAGTTCGGGACTGCCCAGGGTCGAGCTATTCGATGTCACCGGCGACAGCCAGACCTCCAACGCCGTAAAGTTCCGCGTCGGTCACAACAACCCCGACGGCATCAGCACCGCTGGCGGCGGGATCAGCCAGACTTTCCTGCTCCCGACCTCGGGCGATTACGGTGTCTCCATCGATGTGGCTTCCTTTAACGGTGATTTCACGGGTAACACCGCACCCGGCAAGTATGAACTAATCATGGACGGCACCGTGCTCGATACGCTGAACTTTAACGGGTCGGTTATCAGCCCGGGGCAGACAATCAGAGGCACCTTGCAGGCCGACCTGGCCAATGTTTCCCCAGGGGTACACGCTTTACAAGTGCAGGTTACGCGGCCCTCCTTGAATTCACGCATTATCTACCACTACTTTGACAACATCAGCGTGACGAGCCTGTTGATAGAGGGCGACCTCAACGGCGACGGCTTCGTTGGGATCGCCGACCTTGGCCTCGTCCTCGGGGCGTGGAACAGCAACGTCTCGCCGGGTGAACTGTTGCTGGGCGACCCCACCGGCGACGGCTTTGTCGGCATCGCGGACCTCAATACCGTACTAGGCAATTGGAACGCCAGCGCACCGCCGGCAGCAGAAACCATAGCCTCTATCCCCGAGCCGGGATCGCTGGCTCTATTGCTCGTCATGGGGGTGTCCGCATCACACCGTAGACGATAGCGGGGCAACTCATTTCTCGAAGGACTTTAGCGCATCGAGCAAGCGGTCGATATGTTCTTCCGTCATGTCCGCACGCAGGCTCAGCCTTACCCGGCAGGTGCCGGGGGCGACGGTGGGGGGGCGGATCGGGGCGGCGAGGATGCCGTTTGCGTACAGGTGTTCGGCCAGGGCAAGCGTTTCGTGTGCATCCCCGACAACCAGAGGGACGATCGGGATGATAAAGTCGCCTTGGGGGATGAGTTTCCAGCCCTGTAATTTCAGGCCGTCACGCAATCGGATGGTCAGGTCGCGTACCCGATGTCGTAGGCCAGGCTCGGCTTGAATCAGCTCGACGGCCTGGGCGATGGCCGCGGCCTGGGCGGGGGGGATGGCGGTGGTGTAGATCAGTGGGCGGGCGAGGTTGATGAGGGTGTCGATGATCGGCTGCGCTGCTGTGATGATCCCGCCCAGGCCGCCGAGCGCTTTGCTCGCGGTGCTGATGGTGACGTGGATTCGGTCGGTGACGCCCTGCGCTCCACACAGGCCCGAGCCGGTGTCACCCAGCAGGCCGGTGCCGTGCGCTTCGTCGACGATCGTGATGGCGTTGTATTGCTCGGCCAGGTCGCAGAGTGTTGGCAGGTCGGCGGTGTCGCCGTCCATGGAGAAGACGGTGTCGGTGACGATGAATCTTCGCGGCGGGCGGACGTAGTTACTCGGCGATCTGTGATCGCCCGCTAAACCGCAAGCGTTCGTTGATGTGTTGGTGGAGCTGTGTCGTTGCAGCAGGCGTTCGAGTTTGTCGGTTTTTAGGTGCGGGTAGGTCCGCACCGTTGCGCCGCTGGCGCGGGCGGCGTCGATGAGGCTGGCGTGACAGAGTTTGTCCAAGCAGATCAGATCACCCGGCCCGGCCAGCGCGGTCAGCACCGCCAGATTCGCGGTGTAGCCCGATGGCAGAAGCAGGGCGGCCTGCGCGTGCTTGAACTTTGCGAAAACACGTTCGGTTTGTACATGGATTGGGAGTCGGCCCGAGATAAGCAGGCTTGCGCCCGTGCCGGTGCCCCATCGGTTGACCGCAGAAACAACAGCGGCTTTCATCGCCGGGTGTTCATTGATCCCCAGGTAGCTGTTGCTGGTGAAGTTCAGCAGTTGCTTGCCGTCGCCTGTTGTCACGACAGGCCCGGCGCTGGATACGAGATGCAAGCGGCGCAGCAGGCCGTCGGGATCAAGACGCGCTAAATCGTCGGTTAATTCCGCAAGCAGGCGATCGGTCCCGGCCGTCGGTGGGTGAAGATCAGTTGGCACGTCCGGGATGATACTCATGTCACCGTAAATCCGCTGCCGGACCCACTACTAAGCTTGATCGATTAGGTTACGAGTCGGTGTGTATGGAACATAGGCTGTGTGTTACAGCGGCTTAGACCTGGCCGTCACCGCCGTCGGCGTCGTCGGGTGTTTCATCGACGAGGGTCTGCTTCATCAGCCGACCGACCTTGAATTTGACGGTGCGCTTGGGCGGGACCCAGACCTCTTCGAGTGTCTTGGGGTTCTGGGCCTTGCGCGCCCTTCGTTGCTTGACCTCGAACACGCCGAAGTCGCGGAACTCCAAGCGGTTACCTTTGCCCAGTTCCACAACAATATTGTTGAGGAAGGTTTGGACGATGCTCTTGACGACCACCCGTTTTTGGCCGGTGGCGTCGGCGATGGAGTCGATGAGTTCTTTTTTGGTGACTGTGGCCATCTGGGATGCCTCTCAATCGCGAAGGTCAGTGATTTACAGGCCTTATAGGCGGGCGGTCGCAAGTGCCTCGAAGCCGACGCGCCTTGGGGATATCAAACTTATACAGGTTGCAGTATGCCAATGATTTGGTGGTCGGTCAAGCCCAACCTTTGTTATATCATCAGATTACCGTCTGCTTGTGGGTCTTGGCAAGCTCGCCTACCATCCTCATATGCCCGTCAAGCCCGATCAGTTGCGGATTGTCTATTATCCCCACCCGGTCCTCCGGGAGGTCGCCAAGCCGGTTTTGGAGGCCTCAGAGGAGGTTCGGCGGGTGGCTCAGCGGATGCTCCAGCTCATGCACGAGGTCCGGGGCGTGGGGCTGGCGGCCCCTCAGGTCGGTTTGGGGTGGCGGATGTTTGTGGCCAATCCCACGGGTGAGCCGGGGGACGACAGGGTCTTTATCAACCCCAAACTATCCAACCCCAGTGCCGAAACCCACGTCCACGAAGAGGGTTGTCTGAGCCTGCCGCACATCACCGGCGACATCACCCGACCGACCCGCATCACCATCGACGCTACCGATTTGCAAGGCCAACCCTTCCAACTCACCAGCGATGAACTACCCGCCCGCGTCTGGCAACACGAGATCGACCACCTCGATGGCATCCTCATCCTCGACCGCATGCCCGCCATTGACAAGGTCGCTAACAAGCAGGCGGTGTTGGAGCTGGAGCAGGCGGCGGGTCAGGGGTGAAGAATGTGAAACCGCAAAGGCACAAAGATCGCGAAGAGGGGAGCAGAAGTATCCGCAGATTGCGCAGATGACGCAGATTTTTAAGAGGCCGCTACGCCGGATGATTATCTTTCTCAATCTGTTGTCTTTCTTCGCGCTCTTAGCGGCTTCGCGGTTGATAGGATTGGTCGGCTTTTTGGGAGTCCCGCATGCGTCTGTTATTTCTAGGTTCAGGTGAGTTTGGTTTACCGACAGTGCGGATGCTGCATACGCAGCACGAACTGGTGGGGGTGGTGAGTCAGCCGGACAGGCCTGCGGGGCGTAAGCGTGTTATGACACCGACGCCGATTGCGGCTTGGGCGTTGGCCGAAGGTATCCCGGTGTTGCGGACGGATAACGTCAATACGCCGGAGTTTATTGCGCAGGTGTTGGACTTGAAGGCGGAGGCGTCGGTGGTGATCGCGTTTGGGCAGAAGTTGTCGGAGCCATTTATTGAGGTGTTGGGGGAGTTGACGGTGAACCTTCATGCGTCACTTTTGCCGAAGTACCGGGGTGCGGCGCCGATTAATTGGGCGATGATTCACGGGGAGCCTTTGGCGGGTGTGAGTGTGATTGGTTTGGCGCAGAAGATGGATGCCGGGCCGATGTATGCGGAGGATTCGCTTAAGATTGATCCGAATGAAGTGGCGGGTGAGTTGCACGATCGGCTGGCGTCGCTTGGGCCGGGTGTGATCGGGAAGGTGCTGGCTGATCTTGAAGCGGGGACGCTCGACCCCAGGGGACAGGACCACGAGAAGGCGACGAAGGCCCCGAAGTTGCATAAGGCCGACGGGACGGTGGAATTTAATCAGCCTTGCGAGAAGGTGCGTGCGCGTGTGCATGGGTTGACGCCCTGGCCGGGGTGTCGTGTGAACTGGTTGTGTCAGGCGACCGGCAAGACCACGGTGCTGACGCTTGGGCGTGTTGCCGCGGTGCCGGATTTATCGTGTTTCATTGGGCTTGAATCGGTGGGGGAGCAGCCGAGTCCCGGAGCTATCGGCGAGGGTTACCACGTCCTGACGGCCGACGGTGCGGTGCGTCTAATCGAGGTGCAGGCGCCTGGGACGAAGATGATGCCGATCGCGGATTTTGCAAGGGGGCACAAGCTGGGTGAAGGGGATGTGCTGTCGTCTATAAGCGAGGGGTAAGGCGGGGGAGGATTCACCGCAGAGGTCGCCGAGTGCGCGGAGAAATACAGGGAGGGGAGGAGTCCGCAGATTGCGCAGATGACGCAGATTCGAGAGCCGTGGGGACGGGCATGTTATTCTTCTGCACAATCTGCGGATCATTCTTTTTCTTCCTCTGCGTTCTCCGCGCACTCTGCGATGAATAGGTTTTTAGTTTGGCAGGAAGATGAGATAGAAAGGGGAGGCGCAATAAAAAACCCGCAACGCTCTGCCCCTTTATGCTAGCCGTGGCCATCGAGGTCGGCTTGGGGGTGCTTGTTGAACAGGGTCGCGGGTTCTGTTTTCTCTATCGGCGAGTGTAGCCTTGTGGCTGCAGCGCTGCGAGAGAAATCGGGTGATCTGCGCAAAAAAAAGCGCCGGGCGGGGTGCCCGACGCTTTATAGGTTGAAACGGGTCGTGCTGGCGATCCGTGGGTTTTGATTAGTTGTCGGTTTCCACTTCGACGGTGCGTGTGGGTTCCTGGGCGTGGTTGCCTGACTCGGCGTTTTCAGCGGCATCGGCCTGCTGCTGAGCCTGTTCGGCGACCTGCTGGGCGAGCTGAGCCTGGGCCTTGGCCTGCTGGGCGGTCAGGACCTGCTGCTTAGCTTGTGCCGAGGCGGTTTGTGCTTGCAGCAGGGCATCGGCGGCCTTGGCTTGCTGGGCGGCGAGCTGTTGGCCGATGCTCTGTGCGTATTTCGCAGCGGCCTTGGCTTGGGCGGCAGCCTGGTCGTAAGCTGCTTTGGCGGCTTTGGCCTGTTCACGAGCGGCGAGAGCCTTGGACTTGGCCTGCTGGCCGGACTGTGCCTTAGCGCGGGCTTCGTCGGCCAAAGCCTTGGCCAACTTGGCGGCTTGTTTGGCTGCTTCGACGGCTGCCTGAGCTTCGGCGAGTTGGGCCTTGGCAAGTTCGACCTCGGCCTGGGCCTGGGCGGCGACCAGTATCTGCTGCTGAGCGGCTTGCTCGGCGGCGTTGGCGGCTTCGGCCTGGACCTGTGCTGCGGCATCGGCGAGCTGCTTCGCCTGGGCGACACGTTTGGCTTCAAGCTCTGCGGCATGTGCGACCAGTTGGGCCTGGCGTTTCTTGTTCAACGCCTGCTGTTTGGCCTGCGCTGCCTCCCGCGCTGCCTGAGCGGCGGCCTGACGTGCGAACTGGGCATCACGCTTCGCCTCCACCGCACGCTGAACCTTCGCAACCGACACCTTCATCAGGAAGTAAGGCTGATCCTTAACATCCGTCAGACGGTAAGGCGACTGGAGGTGACGCATCGACGTGGTGAAGTAAAGATACCCATCGCGTCCCATCGCCAGAGAGTCCGGCCACTGCATCCGTTCGTCGGCAACGAACGTCTCGAACTCCCCGGTTGGCCGACGGACGATGATGGCGTCCTTCTCGACGGCGGTGAGGTAGAGGTTGTCGCTGTTGTCCATCCACAGGCCATCGACGATCGAGCCGGTGGAGCCGAGGTGTTCGACCTTGGAGCCAAGCCCACCCTGGGTGAGGCGTTCGTCGATCAGTGAATCAGTCGGGACACGGTAGAGGTCACGTCCACACATGGGCTGGTAGTACAGCCATTGCTTGTCGTTGGAGAGTTCGATGCCGGCAACGCCGTAGCTAGGACGCTGGCCCAGGAAGTTGACCCAAGGATGGGAGCCGATCTGTGCGACGACGTCCTCCTGAGGCTGGGTGGATTCGTGGCCGAGCAGCACGGTGCGCGCTTCGCGGGTCTTGAGGTTGTAGATCACGATCCCACCGCGGCCGGCGTCGGAGATGTAGGCGACGTTCTTGTCGGTATCGACGCGGAAGTCGCTGAGGAAACTGTAGGGCGCGAGGTCGCGCTTCTGGTCGAAGTAGAAGACCTGGGCGATGCTGTTATCGCTGAGGTCGATCTTGAAGAGCTTGGGGCCTGCGATGACG
>JAJRRS010000110.1 GCA_024279275.1 Planctomycetota bacterium
GTACATGAGCCTCTCCTGTATTCAAGGAAAGGCCCGATGGTCGCAGCAAGTTCAAGTTGATGCAGGTCATCTTCTCTTGCAGATCATTCGCTTGGCAACACTTATACGAAATCACGGCTCAAACGTTGGGACAGTAGTGAAATCAACTATATGATAGCGTAAAATCTGGGTATAGACCGGAAAAATTGCAATCACTCCGTCGGCACTTCAACAAACGGTGACATCGGCTCTGCTGGCGCCGGTGGCGCGGGGGTGCCGTTGTTGTTGCGGGGGGGCTTCTTGGGGTCGGGGATGGGGCTGAGTTTTAGTTCGATGCGTGCGAAGGTTGGGCCGGGTCGGCGGATGACGACGGTGTGGCACTGGGTGCCGTTGGTGAATTGGATGTTTGAGCCTAAGACGGGTTGGTTGAAGGTTTCGGTGCTGGGGGTGCCATCGACGACGAGGAAGAATTGGTCGGCTTGTTGTGCGAGCCAGACGAGGTGGTTGCTTAGTGGGCTGAAGGTGAGTTGTTGTGCGTGTTCGTATTCGCCGAGCTGTTGGCCGTCGAGGATGACGGATGGGTAGCCGCCGTTATAAGCGATGTAGGCGAGGTGCTGGCTGTCGGGGCTGAAGGTGAGGGAGTGTGCGTTGATCTGGTTGAAGGATAGGTGTTGGGTGGGTGCGACCCCGGCCAAGGCACCGGGTGCCATGACCGGGCTTTGGGTGGGCTTTGATGGACGCGAAGCCGCAAGCGGCTTGGGTACGGGGGTATTGAATCCGGAGGCGTTTGGTGCGGGGGTGTTATTTTGGATGACGGACCATTGGCCTTGAGAGAGTGCGGCGTAGGCGAGGTGTTGGCTGTCGGGGCTGAAGCGTAGGCTGCGGAGGGCGAGTTGGGTGTAGGTTTGTTGTTCGTTGCCGTCGTCGACGATGGCCCAGCCGCGCGGGTTTTTAATAGCGTAGATAAGGCGGGAACCGTCGGGGCTGAACAGGAGGCTGTTGTTGCCGACGGCGGCGTATGGGGGGCTTTGTTTGCCGTTGCGGACGACGTGCCAACGGTTATCGCGTTTGAGTATGGCGGCGAGGGTTTGGCCGTCGTGGTTGAGGAGGAGTTGGCCGGGGCGGTTAGTGTCGTAGCCGGGGACGTGCAGGTGGTTTTTGTAGACGCGCCATATCTGATCGTCGCCCAGTGCCCAGTAGACAAACGTTTTGCCATCGCCGCTGAGGACCGGTGGCTGATCGATAAACAGGAAGCCTGCGTCGCTGGCATTGCCATCGCCCACCACCTTGCCCCCACCCCCGCCCCCGGGGTTTCCTCCGTAGTTGGCCGCGTAGTATTTTCCTGTGTTGCTTGCTGAATCACCTGGTGCGGGTGTGTGTCGATCGACGACGTGGTATCGGCCGTATTTCATGGCGACGTAGAGGACGCGCGGGCCTTGTTGTGCGGTGATCGGTGGTGTGGTGAATCGTTCCCATGTTGGGCCGGGGTCGCCGTTGATAACCATGCGCCAGTGTTGGCCGTCGAACGCGGCATAGGCGAGCGTGGCGGAGTCGGATGTAAAGACGAGTTGATCCCAGTCGATGGCATCGGCGAGTGGTTGGGGCAGATCGCCCTCGACGACGAAGCGTTGCTGATCGAGTTTGGCGAGGTAAACAAGTCGTCTGCCGTCGGGGCTGAAACGGACGGGTGTGACGGGTTCGTAGCCCTCGATCCAGTCTCTGCCATGATGTAGTTTCCAGCCAAGCTCGACCTGGACGACCGCAATACTCTTGCTATCGGGCGCGAAGGTCGGGTTGGTCGTCTTGAGGGTGCCGACGATGTTGTGGCCGCTGTGGGTGTAGCCGTCGTGCTGGAGGTAGCTGCCGTAGCGGAGTTGGTAGGCGACGTTGGCGGAATCTGGGCTGACAGAGAAGGTGTTGGGGTAGATCAGTTGTTGCGGTGAATTGCCGCCGAGGTGGACGGTTTTCTGGGAGACGATGGGGGGCAGGCTGGGTGTAGCCGTGACGGGCTGGGGGTGTTGCTGGGGGGAAGCTGGGGGGGAAGCCGGGGGGGAAGCCGGGGGGGAAGCCGGGGGGGAAGCCGGGGGGGAAGCCGGGGTTGAAACCGATGGGGAATCGGAAGCGGGAGCGTCCGGGGGGGCCGGGGGGTAGGCGATCAGGATGTGTGAGAACCGGGCTTGGCAGAGGGTCGCAGTGGTGGCGATCAGCACGGCCGAGAATAATATGCTTTGAGCAGCGGTACGGGTATTCACAGGCTTTCTCCCTTCCTAGACCGTAGATCCAGCACCCGGGCGTACAAAAAAATGGGTGTATGCCCTCTGTTATCGGTGAAATCCGGGGCTATCTTGGGGGCTACCTGGAGGCCTCCCGGGGGTATCACATGACCTCGCTGGGCTTGCCGGGGCGGGGGTCTGGCGGTACCTTGTGCTGCTCTAAAATAGAAGGTGATTCCTATGAAAGTGATTTGCGATCGCGGCGCTCTGGTCGAGTCCTTGAACGTCATCGGCGGCGTGGTGGCGGCGCGGACCCCCCGGGCGGCATTGACCTGTGTCAAGCTCACCGCTGACAAAGACGGCCTATCGCTGTCGGCAACCGATGGCGAGATATCGCTGAGCCTGACTACCGCGCGCGTCGAAACCTCCGAGCCTGGCGAGGCACTGATCCCAGCGGACAAGCTGCAGCAGATCGTGCGCGAGTCGACCGACCCGACACTGACCCTGCACACCGAGCAGGACGTGGCACACATCACCGGGCAGGACTCCAAGTTCAAGGTGTTCGGCCAACCTGCGGGCGACTTCCCGACGATCCCGAAATTCAAGGGCGACGCTGACTTCGAGGTCACGGCGGGTGAGCTGCACCGGCTGATCGCGATGACCATCTTCGCCACCGCACGGGAGAACAGCCGGTACGCCATCAACGGTGTCTTAATCGAACGTAAAAAGAAGAAGCTGGTCGTGGTCGCAACCGACGGGCACCGTTTGGCTCTGGCGCGGGGCACGTGCAAGCCGTCTTCGGATGAGGAGCAGGTCGCGATCGTGCCGACCAAGGCGCTGAACCTGCTGCTGCGGTTGTTTGATGATGCGGACCAGACCGTGCGTGTGAAGATTGCTGACAACCAGATATTGTTCGCAACCGATCATGCGGAGCTTTCGTCGAACCTGGTGGACGGCAACTTCCCGCCTTACAAAGACGTGGTGCCTAAGGATGGCGACAAGAAGGCGTCGGTTTCGACGGACCTCTTTATCAGCGGTGTTCGCCGGGCGGCGTTGCTGACCAATGAAGAATCCAAGGGCGTGCGGATGGCGTTCGCGCCGGAGGGTCTGACGCTACGCAGCCGGGCACCTGAGATGGGTGAGGCGGAGATCAACGTGGACCTGGCGGAGTATGCAGGCGAGCCGATTGAGATCGGGTTTAACCCCGCGTACCTGCTGGATGCGTTGAAGGTGGTGGACGATAATCAGGTGCAGTTGGAGTTTAAGGCTCCGAACAAGCCGGGCGTCTTGCGGACCGGGCCTAACTTTTTGTATGTGATCATGCCGGTGAATCTGCAATAGCAGGTGCTGGCCGCAAGCGGCCAGGCTAAACGGGTGCCGGGGTTTACATTGTTGTGTGGCGGCCTAGAATCTCATACGGGCCACGGTGGCCCGACGCCCTTTACTCGCCGGGAGGTGAGCGATGCCCATGACGTTTGGCTGGACCGACATTGAAGACATCGTATTGGCACTGGACGAGGCGCACCCGGAAATGGATGCGTTGAGTGTTCGGTTTACCGACCTTCGCAAGATGGTCGAGGCGTTGGACGAGTTCGAGGCCGAGCCGGGGCACAACGTGAATGAGCAGATCCTCGAAGCGATCCAAGCCGGGTGGCACGAGGAGCGTCAGGAGCAGGCGGCGCTGGGTCGGGATGAGGATGAACCCGGAGGCGAGTCGGGGGATGAACTGGGGGACAATCCGGGGGGGGAGCCGGGGGACAATCCGGGGGAATCGGGGGACAGGCGGGGGTACGAACCGAACCAGCCGTTCCGCTGAACCGGGAAGCGTCGGGCGTGACGGTGTTCACCGATGGTAATCGGGGGGAGGCCGGGGGAACGGGGGGAAGCCGAGGTGGCGGTTCGGGTATTAATTTCATTTGTTTTCAGATGTTTTCTGTGCCAAATCTGCCTTCACGGGCCGGATCGGCTAGAGTATGAGTGAATCATGAAACCAGCCGAACTTTCAGCCTCCGATCCGGCATCGATCGCCGTTACGGGAACCACACCCGAACAGCCCAAGGCTCCGATTCGCGCGATGCCTGAGCCTCCCAAGGTCGGCTGGTTCAAGAAAAAAATACACCGGATGGAAGCCCGGATATCCCGGCTCTCGACCAAAAACAACTTCTGGCACCGCGTGTGTTCCTGGGTCTTTTTGCCGTTGGCCTACCGCAGCGGGATCAAGTTCCGCCACGTCACCGGCGACTCTTTCTCCGTGGTCCTGCCGTTCCGCCGATTCAACAAGAACTGGTACTCCGCGATGGCTGGGGCGTCGCTACTGGGCAACTCCGAGGTCGCAGGCGGCATGTTCGTCTTCGGCAAGTGCGGCGGAGACTATACCGTCGTCTGCAAGCACCTGGACTACAAGTTCCTACGCCCCTGCTACGGCCCGGCGATCTACAACATCGAGCCTAAGGAAGACATCGAACCATTGGTCAAATCCGGCGGCGAGTTCAACATCACGCTGGAGATGTCGGTGGTTCAGGCGGTGCATAAAAAAGACAAGGCCGAACCCCGCGTCGGCAAGGCGACGATCATCTTCCACGTCACACCCAAGGCCCACGCAAGGGCGAAGTGGCACCGACGGCTGCAACGGCTGGCGGGGAAGCAGAATAAAAACAACTAAACACCCCGAAGCCCCAAGGTTTACCCTTAGCGGTTAGACGTTGGTGTAATCTTCCAATTCTCTTAGCTCTGTAGAAATGGCCTTCACCTTAAGATGGCAGAAATAAGTGGCCGCAGGCCAGATGATTGCCATAATACAGATCCCTGAAACGTTAGCATTCGGATTGTTTGTTACCCACGTCAAAAAAAGTGCAAGCAGAGCCATTACGAAGAGAAATAGCGATCCGAAACGTGCAAACCGGTAGGAGCGGAGCTTGTTTCGGAGTTTGGTTTGGTGGTCGCTCATGATGCCGGGCAATTCCATGTGAAGACGCCGAAATATTGTACCCACATTGCACGCGTTTAGCCCGGTCGCTTGCGACCGGTACTGGCCGCGAGCGGCCAGGCTAAACGGGAAGACGGGGACGTTGCGAAATCGGTACACTCTCACGCATGACGGACGTGGCATGCCAGTCGGAATCAGGTGACACCCCCCCACCCATGCGTGGCCCACTCGCGGCGATCATGTGGGCGTTTTTTCTGGGGTGTTCGTGGACGTGGGTGATCGGGATGTTTTTTCCGGTGTTGCTTGTGCGGGATTACGGGGTTTGGGGTTGGGTGGCGTTTGCGTTGCCCAACGTGGTTGGGGCGGCGGCGATGGGTTGGGTATTGAAGGATGCGGGTGTCAGCCGGGGGTTGGTGGAGCGTCACGGGGCGGCCTGCCGGTGGTTTGGGTTGGTGACGGTGGCGTATCAGCTATATCTGATCGGTGCGTTGGCTGGGCCGATGGGTTTGACGGTGGCTGGGTTGGTGGCGTTGGGGGTGCTGGTGATTGGCCGGGCTGACAATCTTCGTGACACTTTCGCGGCGTTGCTGATTTTTGCGGTGTCGGTCGGGCTGTTTATCTATGCACAAACCACCGGCCAACTGTGGACACGCCTGGACCCGACTGCGTTCATTCCCAGGCTGACCACGCTGGACCTTTACTTCTTTGCACCGGCGGCGTTGTTTGGGTTTGCATTGTGTCCGTACCTGGATTTGACGTTTCACCGTGCGCGGCAGGCGACTTCTCCGGGGGCGGGGCGGGCGGCGTTTACGGTCGGGTTCGGTGTCGTTTTCTTTTCGATGATTGTTTTTTCACTGGCGTATGCGGGGGGGCTGGCCAACGCGACGGGTCATATTGGATACGACCTGTCGCCGATACTTTGGCCGGTGTTGCTGGTGCAACTGGTGGTGCAGGGCGGGTTCACGGTGGCGGTGCATATCCGGGGCCTGATTGGCCAAGGCGGCGGGCGAGACCGGGGGCAGGGGGAGGTCCGGGGGCGGGGGCAACTCCGGGGGGGACTCCGGGGGGGGCGGGCGGAGTTTGGGCTGTTTATCACGCTGGCACTGGGGCTGATGCTGGGGCTGGGGGTGTTGTTGGTGGACGGAGAACCCGGGCCTTGGATAAAGTGGAACTTCGTCACCTCGGTCACAGAACTGGGCTACCGCGGGTTCCTGATGCTCTACGGCACGGTGTTCCCCGCCTATGTCTTTTTGTGCATGATCCCGACTTACCGACAGGTTTCGCACAAGGCAAAAATCTATGTCTTCGCTGTCGCCGCCACGCTAAGCTATCCGCTCGCCTGCGTCGCTTTTATCGCGAATCGATCGGTGTGGGTGGTTGCGATTTTTGTTGTGATGGTGGGAGCGCGATGTGTGATCGAGGTGTTGCCGAGGAGAAGCGATTAGCGATTAGCAGTTAGCCCGGAATTCCAGACCCCGAACCCCAGACCCAAAACCACCCAGCCCTTCGCTTTGCTCAGGACCGGCGTTGGGGAAGACTTGTTTCGATTTTCCCAGACCCCAGACCCTAGACCCTAGACCCTAGACCCTAGACCCTAGACCTTGAACCCTATACCCAAAGAACCCCATGCCATTTTCTTCTGGACGTGTCACATTCTGCCAGTTCGCTGTGTCCGGCGACGCCCCGAGTTCTGCCGACGAGACGGCGTTGTCGATCCTTAACGAGCACGCCTTTAAGGAAACCGAGATCGGCGCACCCGATGAGGTCGAAGCGGGGTTCGTCACCGGCGAACACATCCTCGATACCCAATTCACTTACGAGAAGAACGGCTTCGGCAATGCCCTGCTGTTCGCGGTGCGGATTGATACCCATAAAGTTCCATCGGACTTGAAGCAGGCCTACCGCAAGATCAACGAGCGGGCGGCGGCGGCGGGCAACCCATCGGGGTTTGCGAGCAAGGCTGATAAACGTGATGCCAAGGACGAGGCTGAGCGGACATTACGCGACGACCTGGCGGCGGGGAAATTTCGGCGATCCAAGATGATCCAACTGCTCTGGGACCTCGACACACAAACCGTCTACTGCGGCGCGATCGGGACAACGGTGCAGGAACAGATCGCCAAGCTGTTCAAGTCAGCGTTCGCGGTGAACCTGCAATACCAGAGTGCGGGGACGTTGGCGGGGCGGATCTTGTTGAACCAGGGCAAGGGCCGGGACTATGAAGACCTGCGCCCAAGCGCGTTTACCGCCCCGCCGGCTGGCGCGACCGATGCTCAGGATGATGAAGACTTTATCGAAGGCCCGCGCGACACGAATACGCCGATGGTCCCCTGGGTCGTCAAGTCGGTCGATCTGAAAGATTTTCTGGGCAACGAGTTTCTCTATTGGATCTGGTGGCTGGCGGAGACGGATGACGGCACGCTGACCATCAAGGATAAGGCTGGGCGGGAGTCGGAAGTATTCTTCGCGATCGACAAGGCGCTGGACATGGATTGCGCCTGGGACGCGGGGGGGAAGCTGACCCTCCGCGGCGCTGGGCCGACCCGATTGATCGAAGCCAGCGACGCGCTAAAGACCGGGAAATGGCCGCGGAAGATGGGCCTGATCGTTTCCGACGGCGAACACCAGTGGGAGCTGACTTTTCAGAGCGACCAGTGGGCCGTCTCCGCTGCCCTACTTCCCACCATTGAAGATGCCGCCGGCCCGCGTGAACAGCTCGAGCAACGCCTGGAATTGGCACGCACCCTGGCACAGACCCTCGACGGGATGTACCGGGCGTTTTTAGAGGCCCGTACCGGTAGCGGCTGGCCCACCAAACGCACCGCCATCCGCCAATGGGTCAAGGATCGGAACCGGCCCGCCAAGACTGTCACGACCCCCGTGGCCCCAGTACCCCCGGTTCCCCCGGTTCCCCCGGTTCCCCCGGTAGAAAATCTGGAAACAACTGAAGTTTCAGTGTGACGGATCGGGTTATTCTAGTACAATGCGATGCTGGCCTCTTTTTAACAGGAGTGAGCGATGATCATCGGCGTACCCAAAGAAACCAAGTCGCATGAGTACCGTATCTCGATGCTGCCCGTGGGCGTTGAGTTGTTGGTGAAGGACGGGCACAAGGTGCTTGTCCAGCGCAACGCCGGGCACAACAGCGGCTACGAGGATGAGCAATATATCGCCGCCGGGGCCGAGATGATCGACGAGGCGGCAGACGTCTGGGCACGCTGCGAGATGATCGTCAAGGTCAAGGAACCGATCGACGACGAGCTGCTGATGATGACACGGGGGCAGACAGTTTTCACCTACTTCCACTTCGCCGCCAGCCTGGAGCTGACCGAGGGTTGTTTACGCGCCGGTGTCGCTGCGGTGGCGTATGAAACACTGACCGACAAGCACGGCCGACTGCCGCTGTTGACCCCGATGAGCGAGGTCGCCGGTCGTATGAGCGTGCAGGAAGGCGCGAAGTATCTTGAGAAGCCGACGGAGGGCCGGGGGATCCTGCTCGGCGGTGTGCCGGGGGTTGAGCCGGGCAACGTGCTGGTCCTTGGCGGCGGCGTCGTCGGCACACAGGCAGCCAAACTCGCCGCAGGCTTAGGCGCGCACGTCACCATCGTGGACGTCAACCTCGATCGTCTTCGTTACCTGGATGATGTGATGCCCGCCAACGTCTTCACCGGGTACTCCGACCCACACACGATCCGCGAACAACTGGAACTCGCTGACCTGGTCATCGGTGCGGTATTGATCCCCGGCGCGCTGGCACCGCAATTAATTACCCGCGACATGCTCAAGCTCATGAAGCCCGGCGCGGTGATCGTCGATGTCGGCGTCGACCAGGGCGGGTGTGTCGAAACCACCAAGCCCACCACCCACAACGACCCGATCTATATCGTCGACGGCATCGTCCACTACTGCGTCGCCAACATGCCCGGCGCGGTCGGTCGGACCAGCACCCAGGCCCTGTGCCACGCGACCCAGCCCTACATGCTGCGTCTTGCAAAGCACGGGATCGACAAACTCGTCGCCGAAGACAACGCCTTCGCCACCGCGCTAAACATCAAGGATGGCAAGCTCACCAACCAGGCTGTTGCCGAGGCGCATGGCATGATTGATGCGTTGGTGTAATGAAACGCTTGAGTGTGAACCGCGAAGGCGCTAAGAGCGCGAAGAAAGACAGAGGTTGTCCGCAGATTGCGCAGATGACGCAGATAAAAAAGAGGCCGTTATGCTGGCTTATTCTAATTCTTAATCTGCGTCATCTGCGCAATCTGCGGATACTTCTTGCCTCCTCATCTTCGCGCTCTTAGCGCCTTCGCGGTAATATTTCTACGACCTCACGACCGGCTGCAGCACGCCCTGTTCCTTGAGGATATTCTCCAGCTTCGCACGGTTGGCGTCTCCCATCGCGCACATGGGCAGGCGTAGCTCGCCGGTGTCCGTGCCCGCAAGCTGCATCGCGGTCTTGATGGGGATTGGGTTGGTCTCAATAGACATGCTCTTGAAGAGGGGGAATAGTTGCAGGTGCAGTTTGCGTGCCAGTGCGGTGTCGCCGGAGAGTGCGGCGTCCGCCAGAGCTTTGACCCTTGCGGGCATCAGGTTCGACAGCACGCTGACCACGCCCTTGGCACCGACGGATGCTAATGGCAACGTCAGCGAGTCGTCGCCTGAAAGGATCGTGAACTTATCTGGATCACACAGCGCTGCGATCTCGCTGGCCATGTCAAGTGAACCGGTGGCTTCTTTGACAGCGACGATGTTAGGATGCGAAGCAAGTCGTGCCACCGTGTTGGGGATCATCCCTACGCCGCAGCGCCCGGGGATGTTGTAAAGCACCATCGGCAGGTCAACCGCATCCGCGATCGCCATGAAGTGGCGGTACAAACCCTCCTGCGTCGGCTTGTTGTAGTAGGGATTAACCTGCAACGACGCATCCGCGCCGACTTCCTTGGCGTGCTGAGTCAGACGCAGCGCCTCGTCCGTCGCATTCGAGCCTGTGCCAGCGATCACGGGGACACGACCATCGGCGGCCTTAACGACCACCTCGATCACACGGTCGTGCTCGTCGTGGCTGAGCGTCGGCGATTCGCCGGTCGTCCCCACCGGGACCAGCCCGTCGATTCCCTCGGCTATCTGGTATGCCACATTCTTAGTCAGCCGATCGTAATCAACCCGGCCATCCTTGAACGGCGTGACCAACGCGGTCAGTGCGCCCTTAAACATTATGAATCTCCTTGGTTGGCGCGACACTGTATCGCCGAGGCGTCACCCGATCAACATGATTCAGAATATCACGGAGGGCACGGAGACACGGAGACACGGAGAAGAAGGGATATTATGAAACAGGGATGAACGCAGATAAACACGGATGGAAAAGTATGAAGGCCTGATTTTTACACCATTCCCATCTGTGTGTATCTGCGTTCATCCCTGTTCCCCCGCTTGCTCCGTGTCTCCGCGCCCTTCGTGATTTCTTACTTTTACAATCACGACTTCCGCAGCGCAAGGATCAACTCGATCTTCCCGACGTGCTCGTCGAGCTTGCGTGCGATTTCGGCGGGGTCGTGGCCTTGCTCGGCGAGGTCGTAGACGGATTGCTTCAAGGCGTCGTCGGGGCTTGGTGGTTCGGGGGGAACGGGGGCTTGAGGCTCAGCGCTTGAGGCTTGAGAGTCGTATGTCTGAGGCGCATCACGGCGGGCCTGATCGAGTTGCTTCAACTCCCCGATCTTTCGGTCGGCCTCATCGATCAGGCGTTCCATCCGCACCGTCTTGGCGTCGAGCTGTGCGCCGAACCGTTTGGCGAGCTGTTCGATCTCAACCATCAGTTGTTCCAGGTCGCCGCGCACCTCGTGTCTTTGTTTAAGTTCCTCGACGCGATCGCGGGCTGTGCCTTGTGTGTGGGCACGCCGACGTTTCTTGCGGATGCCCATCATCATGCTCATGGTGATCAGCAAGACGCCCACGACCGGGATCCCGATCTTCAAGGCTGGCGAAAGCTCTTCCACCGTAAATGCGAGCGTGACCCATCCGTTCATCGCTGCGCCTCCCGCCAGAGGTTCGCCGACGACTGGGCCGCATCATAGACCTCCCGCACCGACGCCCCCCCGCCCCCGCCCCCGGTATCGCCCCCGGATCCCCCGGTGCCGGGGGCGCTTGCGTCCGCCAGCTTCTTCACATCCTCAAACTCCGGCCGAGCGATAATGATTTTACCATCCAACTCCCCGACCTTGATCTGCACCTTGCCGAACCGCGTATCGACGGTGACGTGCCTGCGGTCCAGCACCAGCCGACCCCACTCCCGGAACCGCACCCCAAAGCTCCCGGTCAGTTCGATCACCAGCCTGGCCAACGCATCACGCTTGCCCTGGTCACACAACAGCGACAGCATCACCCCCGGGCGCCCCTTCTTCATCTGGATTGCTGTGGTCCACACATCCAACGCCCCAGCAGCCAGCAACGCCCGCTGCGCCTCGCCGAGCAGTTCCCCGGTCACGTCGTCGAGGTTGACGACGATCTCGGTGACCTGGGTCGGGGTCGGGCTGGTGGGGTCGGATGGCACTAAAAAGCTCCTGAGAAGATGACTTGCCGCAACGAGTGTAACCTATACACCAGAGTCTATGCGACCCATACTCGCGAACGAGCCTTGCGATAAGTGCAGCCCATTATCATAGTGGAAACGGGGCCACGCCATGAAGGAACCATCCCAACAACCTGACTCGCTCCAGGCCGATCAGGGCGAGGAGATGCTGTGCCCACACTGCATGAAGCCCACGGACCCGATCTCCCACTTCTGCCATGACTGCGGCGGCCCAAAGAATGCTCATTCTGCGATCGATCCACTTGGACAGGTATATTCGCATGGGCACACATACCGAGCAGTGAAAAATAGGCCAATGAAGCTCATTGTCGCACTTGGCCTCTGGCTGCTCTTCCTACCGCAGATGTTTTTTTTGATCATCAAGATCGCGCTAGTGGCGATGTCATTGGGGGATAACGAGTACTACGGAGCAAACCGTCAAATCATGTTATTTTTATGCTTGGCCATCACGGCCCTGTATTGCCTGATCCTCTACAAAACCACATGGGCCTACATCCTGACCCGCCGACGGGCGAATGGGCTTTGTGTGAAGTGCAAGTATGATCTTAGGGGTAGCAAGGGGCAACCGACATGCCCTGAGTGCGGCTGCGAGATCGAGTGTTTTCAGGATGTCGATGAGTCAACTGTTCATGACAGCACAGAACCCCAGCCCTGATTCCCACCCTATTCCCGCTAGCCAACACCCTCTGGTCAAAGCCGTCGCCCACGCTCTGCGCCGTCGTTGCGGGGTGGGTGAGGGGGCGCATATTCTGGTGGCGGTCAGTGGGGGCGGGGATTCGGTGGCGTTGCTGCGAGCGTTGGCGGCGTTGAAAGATCGGCGGCGGTGGCGGTTGACGTTGACGGTTGGGCATGTGCAGCATCATCTGCGGGGAGATGAGGCGGAAGCGGATGCGGGGTTTGTGGTGAAACTGGGACGGCGGCTAAAGCTGACGCAGTTGCGGCAGGATCTGGACCTGTCAGGTGAAACAGGGGACGTGGAAGATGCGGCGCGGCGGGGGCGGTATGAGGCGCTGGTTCAGATGGCACATGAATGTGGGGCTTCGTTTATTGCGACGGGGCATCACGGGGACGATCAGTTGGAGACGTTGTTGATGCGGATGCTGCGCGGTGCGGGGACCGGGGGGATGCGCGGGATTGCTTGGAGGCGGGAGGTGGGTCTGGGGTCTGGGGTCTGGGGTAGTGCAGAAGAAGAGTCACCCCCTTCCGTCAAAGACCCTAGACCCAAGACCCGATACCCGATCCTCATCCGCCCGATGCTTGCGGTCAGCCGTTTGGAGATCAACGACTATCTGAATGCGATCGGGCAGGCTTGGTGCGTGGATCAGACGAACTCGGATGTGTCGCGTTGGCGTGCTCGGCTGCGTGCGGAGGTGTTGCCTGTGTTGGAAGCGATTCGGCCGGGCGCGGGGCGGAAGGCGACGGTGTTCGCGGATCATCTACGGGATGTGCATCGGGTGTTGGATGATGCGGTGCAAGAAGCGCGGGGATTGGTTGAGCTGGAAGTAAATGATCCGGGGGCTGTTGATCCGGGGGTGGATGGGGTGGGGTTTGAGCGCGAGGCTGGCAAGCGGCTTAGGGGGGTGGTGCTGTCGGGGTTGTTGCGGGGGTTGTTGATGGATGCGGGGGTGTCGGGGGACGCGCTGGGTTCCCAACAGGTTGGGCGGGTGGTGCGCGCGGTGGGTGATGGTGAAGGTGGGGAGCGGGTGTTTACGTTTGCGGGGGGGGTGAGGGTGAAGGTGACACGCGATCGGGTGTTGGTTTGTCGGGGGTGATGAACCCAGTCTGAATAAGCGTATAAAGAAACCCACGGATAAAATCCGTGGGCTTCGAGAGGGTGTGGTTATGTGGGTGTGTGGCGTGTGTGGCGTACTGGGCCTTGTGCGCCGCGTGGCCGCGGCGGCTAAACGGGGGAGTGCGGAAGGAGTGTGGGTGTGGGTCACTGGCCTCGTAGGGAGTCGACGATGGGGAGGTCGCCGACGATGGGGGCGAGGTAATCGCGGAAGCTGGGGTCGATGTTGTTGCCGTGGACGATGTACTTGGGGTCGAGGGTTTGGGTTTTGGCGGCGACGTCGGAAAGTTCGATGCGTTTGTACTCGACTTTGTAGGGCTTGTTGCTGACGCGTTGAATAGCGATGGAGCCATCGAGTTCGCCTGAGAGTGCGAGTTCAGCGGCTTTGCGTCCTGCGAGCCGGGCCTCGTGCGCATCGACCTGAGAGACACAGCCGGCGAAGCAGCGCTGGAGGTAGCCGAAGGTGTCGGCGCGGACGCGTGTATTTTTGCCGAGGTGTTCTTTCAGTGCGTTGGATAGGTGGTCGCCCAGCGCGCCTGTGCCTGAGAGTTGGACGTTGCCGTGCGCGTCTTTCTGGACATCCCCGGCGAGTTTGGAGGCGATCGCGGTGCCGTCCTTGTCGTGGATGCCTTCGGAGACGGCGATGAGGCATCGGCCCAGTCGGCTGTAGACCTCGGCGACGTCGGCCTTGAACTTGTCGAGGTCGAAGGCGGCTTCGGGGACGTAGATCAGGTGCGGGCCGTCGTCGTCGTGCTGGCGTGCGAGCATGGCTGCGGCGGTGAGGAAGCCTGCGTGCCGGCCCATGATGATGTTGATCTTGATCCCGGGCAGCGAGCGGTTGTCGAGGTTGTCGCCGATGAACGCCTGTGCGACGAATTTTGCGGCGGAGCCGAAGCCGGGTGTGTGGTCATTGTGTACCAGGTCGTTGTCGATGGTTTTGGGCACATGGAAGCTGCGCAGATCGTAGTTATTTTTCTTGGCGAGTTCGTTGACGATGCGGCAGGTGTCTGAGCTGTCGTTGCCGCCGATGTAGAAGAAGTAGCGTATGTTTTGTTTGGCAAAGACGTCGCATATTTTCTTGCAATATTCGGCGTCGGGCTTGTCGCGGCTGGAGCCTAGCGCTGCGGAGGGTGTCTGAGCGATGCGGTCGAGGCGTTCCTGTGGGACGTCTTGCAATTCGATGAAGTCGTTCTTGATGATGCCGGAGACGGCGTGGTGTGCGCCGAGGATCTTATCGATGCAAGACGAACCGGCGAGTCCTTCGATGACGCCGACGAGTGATTGATTGATGACCGCGGTGGGTCCGCCGGACTGCCCGATGACGGCGTTGCCTTTGATGAGATTGGTTGGCATGGTGAAAACTCCGCTAGGGGGTTGTGCTCGCCGGTGGTTAGCCGGGGTGTGGCGGATGCGGCGAGGACGTTTTGGGGTTGGCCTGCGGTGCAATCACCTCTGGCAGTGGGCCATATTAGGAGATCAGAGGGCGATAGACAAAACCGGCGGCGCGGGGTCAATGAAGCCGTGTTAACCGATTTCCTTCAGGACCTGCTTGGCGAGGGTGAGTTCGTCGCCGTGGAGTCTGGGGATGGCTTGGGTGAGTAATTCTTTGGCGCGTTGTCTCTGGTCGAGGTAGCGGGCGAAGATCAGGCCGAGGATGAGCTGGACCTGCTGGCGGTCGGCGTAGTTTTTGTATGTGACAAGGAAGAGCTGATAAGCGCTGGCGGAATCGGCGTAGCGGGCCTCAGACATAAGCTGGTTGGCGATGTCCAGTTGTTGTTGCTGGCCCATGACCTGCTCGGGGTGCTGCTTGAGCAGGTCTGCGTAGAGGGTCGCTGCTTGGGTTAGGTCGTGATCGGTCAGCGCGGCACTGATGGCGGTGCGATCTTTCATGATCGCAGCTTCCTGCTCGGTGACGGGAGCCGGGCTGCCCTTGCCGGGCGGGTCGCCTGGCTTGTTGTGTTCCCAGGGGCGGTAGCCTTGCTTGGCGAGCTTGTTGAATTGCGCACGGCGTCGGCGGTGCTCGATCAATGAGAGCATGTCGTAGGGTTCGCGAGGGAGGATGCGCGCGAGCAGCAGGCCCATGCCGATTGTGAAGCCGCAGGTGTAGCCCGCGAGGTGCGCCAGGTAGGCGGTGTTGCCGATGCCGCCGACCTGGAACAGCGCGTCTTGTACGACCTGAAAAAGAATAAGGACGATGCTGGATATCTCGAAGGAGCCGAACACGATAAACCAGTAGACGATCGTGACATTGGAGAGCGGGAACAGCGCGAGGTAAGCGCCTGTGACTGCGGCGACCGAGCCGCTTGCGCCGAGCACGGGGTTGGTTTCCATCAGGCCGTGACCCAACCCCGCAACCACACCACCGGCGAGGTAGAAAAACAGGTACCCGACCTTGCCCAGGCGGTCTTCCACGCCGCTGCCGAAGACGTAGAGGAAGACCATGTTCATAATCAGGTGCATCCAGCCCGCGTGCAGGAACTGGTAGCTGAAGTATTGCACGACGCTGCCATCGCCGGGCAGTAGGTAGTAGTTCAAGACCCAGGGGCGGTTGGGGATGGTCGCCCGGGGGCCGGCATCAATGGCGGTCTGGAAGGCGTAGAAGTATTCGTGGACCAGGTCGATGTTATTGGCGGTCAGGATGAACACGACAACGTTGACGGCGATGAGTGTGTAGTTCACCCAGGGCGTGCGCTTGAGCCGACGATCTGTACCGGTGGGAAAAAAGATCATGTGAGGTCAGTTGGCCTGTCCCTCGGTCGGGGCGGGTGCGGGTTGGACGGGCGACGGCTCGGCGACCGCTAGGATCGTCCAGGTTTCGATCTTCCATGATGGGGTGACAGCGGTGCGGGCATAGAACTCGGTATTTTTTTCAGGCGAGATCGGCATCTGCCATTGGACCTGCCAGCGTCGAAGCGGCAGGGCCTGCGTGTCCCAGGCGGTAATCAGGAACACGACCCGGTCCAGGCGTAAGCCGGTGTCGTTCCCCAGATAAATCCTGGCCATGGTGTCCGAGCCGGTGGACATGGCTTGCATCGAGACGTCTTGTATCGGAATCAATGAGTCCTGCGTTTGAGTGACCGTGATTGACCAGACGGGGTTCAGGCCGGTGGGGTCAAGGCTGGGTGGGATAGGCAGGCGGACCGGCATCGGGTGGTCCCGGCTGACCATGTCAATCGGGAGGGAGGTGCGTGCTTTTTCCGTGCCCTGTCGATTGACTAATGAGATCGTAAGTTCGCCTGCCATGACCACATCATCGCGTTCACTAATGACTCGACCGACGTAATGGATCGCGCCGGTATCCGAGGGCACGAGTTTGCTGTCGGCGACGAAGACCGCCGGGTCGTCCTGGGGTTGAGATTGATAGGGCTGGTTGGGCTGAACCCAGGGTGCGTGGTCAAGCGCCAAAGACCCGGCCAGCGGCAGGCCTTGAAAGCTCGGGCCTTGGTAGACGGGTTCGGGCGGCAGGTCTGGTGACGGGTTGGTGGACGCTGATGAGCCTGCTGCCGGGTCCCAGTTGATCGTCCACAGCCCCCCGCCGAGTACGGCCAGCGCCAGCGCGGCGGCGGCGGCGAGGAGGTAGCCGCCTCGGCCGGCCTTCTGCGCTTTGGTTTTTTTTGTCGGCACGGAGTCGGGCTGCGGGCCGAGGTCGATCGGCTTGCGAGGCTCGTCCACAGCGGGCTTGATCGTATCGTAGTCGTCGAACTGGCTGTCACGCTCGCGCTCAGCCTCGACACGCATCATCGCAGACAAGTCCTGGCCACCCCCCTGCAAGGATTGAGCGTCGGCCTTGGCGGTGGCACCTCCGCCCCCGGATTCACCCCCGGATACACCCCCGGCTACACCCCCGGACTCGGACTTGGGGCCGCCCCCGGATGTGCCCCCGGATTCACCTCCGGACTGGGCACGCGCGGCGGTGGGGATCTGCTTGAAGTGGGTCTGGCCGATCAGGTATCGGTGCCTGCAGGAGGCACACGTCACAGCGGCCCCCACACGCACAAAAGGCGTGTTGACCACGGCACGACAAGATGGGCAGGCTACTTCATACACTTATTAGACCCACACTTTAACAACCCACACCCATGCGAACCAATACTCCGCGGCCAAAGAACACCAAGCCCCTATAATGGGTTCAATGACACTGGCGTTACCGATCCTCGACCCCGGCCCACAGCGCCCAAGCTACGCCCAGGGGCCACGGAGCCTGGGGTCCGTCAAGCTGCTGCGGCTGTCGGTGACGGATCGGTGCAACCTGCGGTGTATTTACTGCATGCCCGAGGACGGCGTCACATTCTACGACCGCAAAGACCTCCTGACCGCCGAGCAGTTTATTCAGGTCGCGGCGGCGGCCCGGTCGATCGGCGTGACCCATTTCAAGATCACCGGCGGCGAGCCAACCGTCCGAGCAGACGTGGTGCGGATCGTCGAGGGGATCAAAGCGTTAAACCCCGACGACCTATCCATGACGACCAACGGCGTGCTGCTGCCCAAGCTCGCCAAACCGCTTAGAGACGCGGGGCTTGACCGGCTGACCCTGAGTTGGGACTCGATGAAGCCGGAGGTATTTAATCGACTCACCGGCGGACGCGGCTACAGCCTGAACGACCTGCTTGGGGGGATCGATGCGGCACAAGACGCCGGGTTCACCAAGCTGAAATTCAATGTCGTGGTCATCGGCGGAATGAACGATTCCGAAGTCGCGGACTTCGCAAGGCTGACAATAGATCAACCCTGGACCGTGCGGTTTATCGAGTACATGCCGCTGGGCGAGAGCAAGCTGCTGGTCGATGGGCTTAACACCGCGAATCTTTACACGGTGGACAACAAGGTGGTTGCCCGACGGATCGAAGAAGAACTGGGGCCGTTGACACCGATGGATCGTGTTGACGAAGCGGGGGTCGGCCCGGCGGAGGTGTTTACGCTGCCCGGTGCGGTTGGAAAGGTTGGGTTTATCTCGGCGATGAGCCAGCCGTTCTGCGAGACGTGCAACCGGCTTCGCCTGACCGCCGACGGGCAACTCCGCGCCTGCTTATTCGACGGCGGCGAGGTCGATACCCTGCCCACGCTCAACTCCCCCACCGCTGACTCCCAACAGATCATCGAACTGATGGCCCGATGCGTCTTGGAAAAACCAGACACGCACTCCGGACGTGGCAACCGTCCGATGAGCCAGCTCGGCGGGTAGCGCCCACTGATACGGATTCAGGTTAATCCTCGCGTCAACCGCTGATCGGGCCGGGGTTCAAGGAACATTGTTCGCTTAGCCTGGCCGCTTGCGGTGAGTACCGGTCGCGAGCGACCGGGCTAAACACAGGTGGGCCGTGCGCTTCGTAAGCGTGCTGGGATTAACTGGAATCTGTATGATTTTCGATACAGATCAAAGTTAAAACGCGATCACTCGCCCTGTTCTTCGCCATCGCCATCTTTGCGCCAGTCGATCTTCGGCGCGTCGCCCCAGAGCATCTCCAGGTCGTAGTGCGCCCGGGCGGTCGGCTCGAAGAGGTGGACGATCGAATCAACATAATCCAGCACCAGCCAGGTCGAATCGGCATCGCGCTCGCTACCGAAGCGATCCAGGCTGTATTCCAGTGCGAGGTCCGTTACCTGCCCGGCAACGCCCTTGATCTGCCGATCACTGGTGCCGGTGGCGATCAGGATGTAGTCGGTGAGATCGCTGAGGCCGCGAACATCCAGGATCACCAGGTCCTCACAGTGTAGGCCGGCGAGCAGCTTAGCGGCTTGCACCACGAACTTGCGGACAACCAACTCACGCTCGCTGCCGGTCGGTGCGGGCTTGGGTCGGTCGGTCAGGTTCAAGGCTGACGTGGTCGGGTCTTCGCGGGGTTCAGAGGGTTCGGGGGTCATAACGGGAATACCGGGAGGGGGCCGGGGAAACCGGGGGTGAACCGGGGGTGAACCGGTCGAAGAAAAAACCCTCGACGGATTCCGCCGGGGGCGAGAGATTATAACAGAAGCGGTCGGCGATGCCCGCCGGTCACTTGGTCGATCCTATCGATCAGCCCAGGCCGATCCATGCGCTGATGGTCGGGGAGAACTGCACGACGACCCCAGCAAAGACGACGCTGACGATGCTCACCAGCTTGATGAGGATGTTCAGGCTCGGGCCGGAGGTATCTTTGAACGGGTCGCCGACGGTATCGCCTACGACGCCGGCCTTGTGAGCATCTGAACCCTTGCCGCCTTCGGCACCGGTCTCGATGAACTTCTTGGCGTTGTCCCAGGCACCACCGGCATTAGCCATGAAGATCGCCATCGCGAAGCCGCAGACCAGCGTCCCGGCGATCAGACCCATCACCCCAGCCACACCCAGGATCAGCCCGACGATAATCGGGACGACCACCGCCATGCAGGACGGGATGATCATTTCCTTGAGCGCACCACTGGTCGAGATCGCGACACAGTTGGCGTAGTCGGGGTACTGGTGCCCATCAACGGTGGTCTGGAAAGGCCACTTCATCGGGTCGGCCAGGTCCTCATCACTAAGCCCGTCGGCCTTGAAGCCCTTTTTCATAATCGCAAACTGACGGCGACACTCGTTCATCATCGCAAACGCCGCACGACCCACCGCGTTCATCGTCATCGAACAGAACACAAACACAAGCATCACACCCAGGAACAACCCGCACAGAACCTTGGGGTTCATCAGGGTGACGTTGTATAGCTCCATCGTCTGGGGCAGGGTCAGTTGTAAGACATCGACCGCGGTGGTTGCCCCCTTAAAGACCACCATCCCGTCGGTCACGGTGCCGCCTTCCAGGGCAATAGACACGCCCTCGCTGACGCCGACGAGTGAGGACTGCACGGTGATGACGTAGGCCGCCAGCAGCGCCAGCGCCGTCAGTGCCGCCGAGCCGATGGCGAAACCCTTGCCGGTCGCGGCGGTGGTGTTACCTAAAGAGTCGAGCATGTCGGTGCGTTCACGGACATGCGGGGGCTGCTGGGTCATCTCGGCGTTGCCGCCGGCGTTGTCGGCGATCGGGCCGTAGGCGTCGGTCGCAAGCGTGATCCCCAGGGTCGAGAGCATCCCGACCGCAGCAAGACCCACGCCGAACACACCCATCAGGAACGTCTCGCCCCCGCCGGCAAAGTTGAACGCAAACATGATCGCAAACACGATGGTCAACAGCGGAACCCACGTCGAGAGCATCCCCTCGGCGATGCCCGAGATAATCACCGTCGCGGGTCCGGTCTGGGCCTGCTTGATAATCCGTTTGGTGGGCTTGTGCTCGTAGCTGGTGTAATACTCCGTGCCGAACGCGATGATCAGCCCGGCGGCAAGACCGGTGACGATCGAACCCCAGATGCCGATGGCACTCACCGACTCGACATCACCCAGCAGGAAGTTCAGCAGGAAGTACGACCCGATGACAATCATCGCCGAGCTGATCCACACGCCCATGTGCAGGCTCTTAAGGAGCTGCGCGAAGCTGGCGTTTTCCTTGGCCCGAACCAGGTAGATCGAGATGATCGAAGCCATGATGCCCAGCCCAGCCAACGCCGGAGGCGCAACGACCAAGGCCAAAGCCTGTGTGACATCCATATCCAACCGAACAGCAGCAGCAGCCGCCAGCGCCATCGCCGCGAGGATCGAGCCGTAATAAGATTCATAAAGGTCCGCACCCATGCCAGCAACGTCGCCGACGTTATCACCGACGTTGTCAGCAATCGTCGCGGGGTTACGGGCATCATCCTCGGGGATCCCCGCCTCAACCTTGCCGACCAGGTCGGCACCGACGTCCGCAGCCTTGGTGTAGATGCCGCCACCGACACGGGCGAACAGGGCTTGCAGCGACGCACCCATCGCGAAGCTCAACGTGATCGTGGTCAGGCTCACCAGGTCGCCGGGGTTCTCGATGTTCATCACCTTGTTCAGGACGATGAACCAGACCGAGATGTCCAATAGCGCGAACCCGGTCACACACATGCCCATCACGGCACCGGCGCGGAAAGCGACTTTCAGTGCACCATTAAGCGATTCCTTGGCTGCGGCACAGGTTCTCGCCGAGGCGTTGGTCGCGGTCTTCATACCCAGGTAGCCGCACAGGCCCGACAGGCTCGAAGCGATCAGCACGCCCAGCGGGGTGAGCTTGGCCTGCAGGTCTACCATCGACATACCGATAAGCACAACCACCAGCACCACGATGACGATCGCCACAACCTTGGTCTGCTTGGAGAGGTAGGCGTAAGCCCCCTCGCGGACAGCCTGAGCGATGCGGACCATCTCCGGATCGCCCTCGGAGTTCTTCATGAACCCCAGGTAGAAAATAAACGCGAAAATCAACGCCAACACCGCACCGATCGGTGCAAGCAGGTAGGCGTCGGGGATCCCCTCGATTACCTGGCCCAGTGTGACGGCGGACAGCATCGTGGAAGATCCCACGGCCGGTAAAGTCAACCCCATCGCTAACATTGTTGAACTTCCTTATTCATAACTGAAAAAAGAAAAATCGGCCCCCCTCTTTGTACGGGGCCGGAGAACCTGACTCAAAACTTAATCTCATGGACCGAAACAGCCGGGCATGATGCTGCGGGAAGCATCGGCAAAACCGGCTGTCACGAATGAATCGGAGGGTAAGCCCGTTAATGAGGCCATGACGGGGTGGTCCCGTGAAGTAAAAAAAAACGCCCCACCTATCGGCTGGGGCGGCGTGGAGCTACTGTCGTGGGTTGGCTTAGTTGCTGGACGCGCTTGATGCTCTTGCGCATCGCGCGCTGCTTGCGCTCGCTGGGCTTCTCGTAGTACGCCCGACGTTTGATGTCTTTGGTCAGGCCTTCTTTTTCGCACAACTTCTTAAATCGGCGCATCATCTGTTCCGCCGATTCACCGCTGCGTGCCTTGATCCGTATCGCCATAATCTAATCGCCTTTCGTGCCTTACATTGATCCGGCTGCTCGGGTTATCCCATGGGGGGGCCGGAGGGCCGGGCCGGTTTGAGTCGCGTATTCTTGCAAACCCCGGCCTTCTATGCAACCCCGCCTCCCCAAACAGCACCCAAAACTTCGCCAACCAAATACGAAAGAAATATAACTGATTATATAATAAGCATTTGTGCCTCACTTCGCCACCTCGAACCCTGACAGTAAATACCCAGCCGGGAATCAATCTCAGCCAATGCCGGTATCCTTTAACAAAAGACCTGCCCACACCCTCTCCCACCTGATGGAACTCCGCCCATGCATATCCACCGCCGAACATGGTTGATCCTCGCACTGTTGGCGCTGTTGCACGCCGGCGGCTGCGCCTCAGTCGCGCAAGGCCCTGAACTCGGCGGACTCTATAACCGCGCCGCCCAGCACCACAGCCCGATGCGCCACCCGGTGATCGTCATCCCCGGCATCCTGGGGTCCAAGCTCATCGAGCAAGACACCGGGCAGATCGTCTGGGGCGCGTTTGCCGACGGGTACGCCAACCCCGACCGCCCCGACGGCGCACGGCTCATCGCCCTGCCGATGGCCCAAGGCAAGACGCTGGCCGAACTGACCGACACGGTCATCTCCGACGGCGCACTGGAAAAGCTAAAAGTCTCGCTGCTGGGCCTGCCCGTACAGCTCAACGCCTACATCCACATCCTGGGCACACTCGGCGTCGGGGGCTACCGTGATCAACCCCTTGGGATGTCCGGCGCGATCGACTACGGCCCGGGCCACTTCACCTGCTTCCAGTTCGACTACGACTGGCGGCGTGACAACGTCGAAAACGCCAAACGACTGCACGCTTTTATTAAGGAGAAGCGGGCGTATGTTCAGGCACAGTACAAGGAGCGTTACGGCGAGGAAGATGCGGAGGTGACGTTCGACATCGTGGCGCATTCGATGGGTGGATTGGTCGCAAGGTACTACCTGCGCTACGGCGACGCCGACCTGCCCACCGACGGGGCGCAGCCGAATGTTACCTGGGCGGGTGCGGAAAACGTCCGCCGGCTTGTGCTGGTCGGCACACCCAGCGCCGGGTCCGCCAAGGCGCTCAAACAGCTTGTGCGTGGTGCGGATTTCGCGCCGACACTCCCGGGGTTTGAGCCGGTGATCCTGGGGACGATGCCGTCGGTCTATCAACTCTTGCCGCGCGGTCGCCACGGCGTGCTTCGGGATGCGGAAACCGGGGAGGTGATCCCGGACCTGTACGACCCCAAGCTATGGCAGCGGATGAAGTGGGGCCTGGCGTCACCGAAGCAAGACAAAGTGCTGCGTGTGTTGTTGCCTGATGTCGAAGACCCGGGGGACCGCCGGCAGATCGCGTTGGACCATCAGGCGAAGTGTCTTGACCGGGCCAGGCTGTTCGCCCAGGCGCTGGATATACCTGCCGCGCCGCCTGATGGCACGACGATTCACCTGTTTGCCGGGGACTCGGAGCCGACGCTCGCGGTCCTGTCTGCCCGCACAGGCGGGGGGGCGGTGAAAGAACTGGAATCCCAGCCCGGCGACGGCACGGTGCTACGCAGCAGCGCGCTGATGGATGAACGTGTCGGCGGCAACTGGCACCCCACGCTGGTCTCACCGATCCACTTTGCAGGGGTGCAGTTCCTGTTTGCCGACCACTTGGGCATGACCAAAGACCCCGGGTTCAGCGACAACGTGCTGTATCTGCTGCTGGAAGCGCCGTGATGATGTAGACAAGAAAATATAGATTCACCGCCGAGGGCGCAGAGGACACAGAGAAGACAGAAGATGTGTAACAGTGATGAACGCTGATAAACGCTGATGGGAAACGGACCGGATCAAATCCGATTTTTATCTGCGTTTATCTGCGTTTATCAGCGTTCATCACTGTTCCTTCTGATTTGATGCGTCACCCACTGATGTGGATTACGATAAATACTCATGCCTGATATCGCGCCAATCCCCCGGCAAAGCCGGGGGCTGAGGGACAAATGACCGCCTATGGATCTAATGAAATCCTTATGATGTGTCACGGCCAGACGACGACTTCGCGTTGCAGCGCGACGCCGCTGTGGTCCAGGACGGTCTGCTGGACGTGGTCCATCAGGGCCAGGACATCGGCGGCGGTGCAGTTGGGGTGTGTGAAGATGAAGTTGGCGTGGCGTTGTGAGACTTCGGCACCGCCGATGCGGTGGCCTTTTAGCCCGGCCTCGTCGATGAGTTTGCCGGCAGAGACGCGCTGGGTCGGTGGCGGCGGGCTGTCGTCACCCTCGGGTTCGTGCCCGGGGACGACAACGCTTGGGTTCTTAAACGCGCACCCGGCAGAATTTTCCGCCATCGGCTGGGTGTTCTTCTTGTAGAGGAATATTTCCTTGACCCGGCGGGCAATATCCTGGGGGTCGGCCTCATCCATATCAAACTCGACGTCCAGGATGTAGGGCGCGACGATGTTGGTGGTGCGGTAGCCGAAGACCAGGTCGTCGCGGTCGCGGCAATAGACCTGGCCGTTCTCTGCCATGACGTGGACCTTGTGGACGGTGGAGCCGATGTCGCCGAACGCGCCCCCGGCGTTCATGCGGATCGCTCCGCCGACACTTGCGGGGATGCCGGCAACGTGAGCAAGCCCAGCCAGCCCGGCCTTGGCACACTCCAGCACGAGCTTGAACAGGTCCATGCCCGCGCCCACGGTGATCTTCGTGCCTTCGATCTTGAGTTGACTGAACGATGGGTCGTCCAGCTTGATGACCACGCCGGACACGCCTTCATCTCTGATAAGCAGATTCGCCCCGCTGCCCAGAATATTGACCGGGACGCCCTGCTCGTGGCAGCGTGCAATCAGGGCTGAGAGCTGCGCCACACCTGCGGGATGGGCCAGTGCTTGGGCTAGGCCACCGACGCCGTACCAGGTCATCTGCTTGCCGATGGGGACATCGGTTTCGTAGCGGATACCCAGATCGTCCAGCAGGGCTGAGAGTTGTTCGGGGGAGTGTGTTGTGTTCGTTTCGCCTGATGCCAATGCCCGCTCCACTAACTTAGGGAGTTTAAGTACGTCCGCCCACCGCCCCCGGCCCCCGGATGCCCCCCCCCGAATGTCCCCGAGTGTTGAGTGTATCGTCGATCCGGGTCGGTGTCCGCGAATCGGGTTATGGTTCAGGTCGCCCGATCGATCCAGCCACCGCCCAACACCCGATCCCCCTCGTCACCTCCATAGCAGACCACCGCCTGCCCGGGGGTGACAGCACTGACGGGTTGATCGAAACGAACTTCCAATGAATCCGGGCCGGTAACGCGGAAACGTCCGGGGGTCGGGGGGCTGTTGTACCGAACCTTCACGCCGCAAGCCCGCCAATCCGTCGGCACATCGTCGATCAGCCAGTTGGTCTGCGACGCAACGAGTCCGTCGGCCAGCAGGTCGTCCTTGCCGCCGATGGTGACGGTGTTGGTCTTGGGGTCACGGTCGGTCACATAGATTGGATACCCAAACGCCACACCGACGCCTCGGCGCTGACCGATCGTGAAGTGCTGATGCCCGGGGTGTCGGCCGACGACTTGGCCGTCGGTATTGATGATGTCGCCTTCCGTCACGTCACCCGGGCTTCGGCGTTTCACTAAGCGGGCGTAGTCATTATCGGGGACGAAGCAGATTTCCTGGCTGTCGGGCTTGTCGCCGACCAGCAGGTTCATGTCGCGTGCGAGTTGGCGGACCTGCGACTTGTGCATCCCCCCGATCGGGAGGAGCATCTCATCGAGCCGATCGCGTGGGCAGCCGAACAGGACGTAGGACTGGTCCTTGCTGTGGTCGATCCCGCGGAGCAGTTGTGCCTGGCCATCGGCTTTGTCGGGGGTTCCGGGGCGTTGAATCTGTGCGTAGTGGCCGCTTGCGATGTAGTCGGCGTCGATGGAGCGGGCGTAGTCGTGGAGCTTGCCGAACTTCAACCAGTCGTTGCAACGCACGCAGGGATTGGGCGTGCGCCCGGCGTTGTACTCGCTGACGAAATAATCCATGATCCGCCCAAAGTCCTTCTTAAAGTTCACCACATAGAACGGCACGTCCAACATCGCCGCAACCAGCCGAGCGTCGGAGGCGTCGTTGACCGAGCAACAGCCCTGGTGGTGAGGCTTGGGGCTTGAACTGTGAGACTTGAGGTTGGGATCGCAGGCCTCGTCCCGGATATTGTCATACCCATCCGCCGCCTCAGCCTCATTATCACTGCCCAGGCGCATGAAACAGCCAACCACGTCGTAGCCTTGTTTGAGCAGCAGGGCTGCGGCGACGGAGCTATCGACGCCGCCGGACATGGCGACGACCACTTTTTTTCCCTTACCTGGGAGCATGGCTTGCTATTTTAGCCTAAATGGGACACCCATTGCGGATAATATGTTCCTGGCCCATAAGGGCCTGCGGGGTCTGCCGGGTTTGTCGCGGAGATAGATCGCAGGTACGCTCAAGCATCCGCATCAGGGGATTTTAAGCCGTTAATCAAACAACCGAATCCGAAGGAGGTTGGTCATGCAACAGATCCGATCAGTAGTTCGCAGCATCAAAGTGAGTGTGGCGGTGGCCTGTGTCACTGCCGGGGTAGCCCTACAGTCGGCCAGCGCCGGGGTGCCCGCGGCGTTGTCGCAGGCACCGGAAGGTGCGCAGGTCGTCATTATTGTCCCCAGCTTGTCTGACTTCAGCAGTAAGCTGGCGATGCTAAACCAGACGCTGGGGCTGGACCTCGATGAGCTGACCGATGCGCTGGGCGCGTTCAAGGCTGAGGCCGGCATCACCGATGGATTAGACGATGCAGGCTCCGCGCTGTTCGTGATCCGGGACCTGGCTACGGCGATCCAAACCGAGCAGGAGCCGGACGTGCTGATGGTGCTACCGGTGACGGATTACCAGGCGTTCATCGCCAGCTTCCAGGGCGAAGGCGATGCCCCAGCCGCAGCAGCCACCGCAGCGGGCGTGACCACCGTGGTCCTGCCCGACGGTCAGGACGGCTTCGCCAAAGAGTCCGGCGGGTACGCGATCCTCGGGAACACTGAGCAGGCAGTAGCCAATTACGCCGCCGGCGGCGACGCCGAAGCCATCGGCAACCGGGTCGGCGAACTGGGCCAGCACTACTTAAACAATTGTGACGTGGCGGCGTATGTCGATCTTGCAGCACTCGCCCCGGCACTGAACGAAGCGATCGACAAAGGCATCGCCGAGATGGATGCAAATTTCGATCAGATGGCCCAGGGCGGGATGATGCAGGCCAGCGACTTGGAAACCATGCAGACCTTTATGTCGCTGTATGCGTCGGCTGGCAAAGCCATCGTCAACAGCGCCGATGGCCTGGTGATCGCACTGGATATCAGCGAACACGGCATCGGGATCACCGACGCGATCCAGTTCAAGCCCGATTCGCCCGTGATGAAGTACCTGCCCGGCGGCGGTCCCGGGACGTCGTCGATCCTGGCACGCCTGCCCAAGGGGCCGTACATCGCCGCCGGCGCTTATGACGCTCAATCGCTGGCGTTCAGTGACCTGATGGAAGCGATGATGGCGGAGATGCCCGAGGGCAACGCTCAATTCGATATCTATCGCAAGGCCATGCCGCTGGTCAAGCAGATCCAGCAGTACGCAGGCGTCTTCTACACCCCGGACCCCAACGCCTTGATGACCGGAAGCGGTGCCCTGAACATGCTGCAGACCTACAAAGTCGATGACAGCGCCGCATACCTTGCACAGACCAAGGCCTACATCTCCAGCATGAACGGCACGTCGATCCCGATGGCGATCCCCTCAGCCGACGGCGGCGAACCGCCCGCCATGACCTACACCACCAGCTACACCGACAACGCCCTGCAACTGGACGGCGTGCAGGTCGATCAATACTCCATGGAGGTGCAGATGCCCCCTGAGCTGATGATGCAGATGGGTCCGGCCGCCGGGATCATGCAGATGTTCACCAACTTCACCGGCTACGCCACGCAGGCAGACGGACATTATCTGGCAACCACCACCCTCGATCAGCAACTGATCACGTCGGGCCTGGCGACCGGAAAAACCGGCGACGGAATGGGCACCGGCGACGCGCTGGCCGCCGTCCGTAAAAAGGCGATCCCACCCGGCGGAGCAGCCGAGGTTTACCTCAGCTTCGCTGGCATCATCGATACCGTCGGCCCGATGGCCGCGATGTTCGGCATGCCCGCCATCCAGGCACCCGAAGACCTGCCACCGATCGCATTGGGCCTGGGGATTCAGGGCAACAGCAGCGCCGCCCGCTTCTACGTCCCCAACGAAACCACCAAGTTCATCATCGACACAGTCAAAGATGTCCAGGCCCAGATGATGGGTGGCCCAGGCGGACCCGGCCAACAGCCACAGTACGGCCCCGGTGCCCCCCCACCGCCGTTCTAAGCACACGGTTCTAAAAAATTGATCTCACCCACAACCGGGCCTGCCACGCGCAGCGCCCGGTTTTTCTTTGCCCCAACATCGCAATGTCAAAGAGCTGTCGATACATTGGCGGGCATGATTAAGACGCTGGGTTACACAACGGTCGGCCTTTTCCTGCTTACGCTGATCGGTGCACTGATAGCAGGCCAAGCGGCGGAAGATGTAAGCTCTGAAAAAATCGGAGGCTTGGGCGGGGGCGTAGTTGAGCAACGCCCCACGCAACTGATCGGCGCAGCCTTAAACCTCTATCACACCGATCGCCTTGACCTATATCACGAGGCACTTGAGCAGATGTCTTCCGCCGGTTTCAATGCGGTACAGATCGTGACACCGATCTTCCAGGACAACGGCGCAAGCGCGGGGGTTCAGCAGATCCAGGGGCCGGGCTTTGGGCCGAGCATGGACGATATCGCGTCGTTGCTGAGCCACGCCAAACGGCTGGGGATGACGACCATGCTGATGCCGCAGATCAATTTCACTCACCCCCGCGGTAACGAATGGCGGGGCAAGCTCCAACCCGAACACTGGGCACCCTGGTGGCAGAGCTACACGCAGACCCTCGACCTGTTCCTAAACACCGCGATCCAAAACGATGTCGATGTCTTCGTCGTCGGCTGCGAACTGCTGACCACACACAAGCCCGAACACCAACAGCGCTGGCGTGAATTCATCGCGCACTGCCGTGCAGATTTCTCTGGCCAACTAACCTACTCCACCACCTGGGACACCTACCACAAGATCCGGTTCTGGGATGCGCTCGACGCGGTGGGCGTCAGCGGGTACTGGGACATCACTACCCTGGCTCAAGACCCGCAGCAGCCAACCGCGAGGGAATTAAAAAACAGATGGATCGAGATCCAGCGCCGACTGCTTGCCTACGCCGAGGCGCAGGGCAAACCGATCCTGCTGACCGAGGTAGGCTACCCCAGCCTGCCGTGGGCACTGAAAAAGCCGTGGAACTACATCAACGCCGATGGCGTGCCTGCGGACCACGACGCACAGGCCCTGGGTTACGCCGCCTTCATCGCCGCGTGGGACGGCACAATCGTGCCAAACCATATCAATACGGCCAACACGACCGACACTTCAACCGCAGGCGACCCGCGCTCGAGGGGTGTCTTCTTCCACAAGTGGGACCCCTACCACCAAGGCGGCCCCGACGACACCGGCTACGGCGTGGCTGGCAAACCCGCATATCAAAACCTGGCCGACTGGCTTCGATGACCCGATCGGCTCGTATTACCGGTCGGCAACAAGTTCTCGGGCGTTGACGATCAGTTTGGGCTACCAAACCAATCTGTGGCGTATTGACGCTGTGCCTGCCGATGTATATAAGACTGTCTAGTATTGTTACCTGCAAGCCCAGTCATACGAACCGATTCACGCCCCTTTCGATTAAGGATGTATAGCATGGCACAACCCATCACTGACCTCAGACGCCCACGACCCAAGCCTCATCGATCCGCCCCAGGCCCGGGTCATACGTTCCTGACCGCCATCGCCACACTCGCCATCACCTCCGGCGTGTATGCCGAGAAGGCCACCGTGGACGCCGCTTCCCCCGTTTCCGTGATCGATAACGCTGAGATCGAACGCAGCGGCTTCGAGTCGGTCGACGACATCCTCAAGACGATGTTTACCGAAGGTAAGGTGTCGCTGAACATCCGTGGCCGCGCCGAGATCGCCGACCAGGCGGGTCTTGAAACCAGCCAGGCCTACACCGTACGCACCCGCCTGGGCTTCACGACCGGCGAGTACAACAACATGTACTTCCACATCGAAGTGGAAGACATCCGCGCCGCCGATGACAGCCTCTACAACGCCGCCGGGACCAACGACCAGCCCACCAAGACCGTCATCGCCGACCCCGTAGACACCGAGATGAATCAGTTCTTCGCTAACTTTAACTTCGAGGATATCAATACCAATGTACGCGTCGGCCGACAGCGGGTTAAGCTCGACGACGACCGCTTCGTCGGGAACGTCGGCTGGCGACAGAACGAGCAGACCTTTGACGCCGTCGTCGTCTCTCACGACGTCAACGAACAATTTAACGCAACTTACGGCTACATCTGGGCCGTCAACCGCATCTTCGGCCCCGATGCCGACCTGGACCTGGACTCCGACTCCCATGTGATCCACCTGTCCTACGACGACGCACGGCTCGGCAAACTGACAGGCTTCGCCTACCTGCTGAGCGTCGATGGCCTGGCGGCCGCACCGGGCCTCTCCTCGGACACCTACGGCGTCCGCTACGAGGCCACACGCGATCTCAAGGGTGATCCCGACGGCCCCAAGCTCAACTACGTCCTCTCTTGGGCTACCCAGTCTGACGCCGGCGACAACACCACAGACTACACCGCCAACTACTACCTCATCGACGTCAAATACATCGAAAACGCCTGGTACGTCGGCGTTGGCTACGAGGTGCTCGGCAGCGATAGTGGAACCACCTCTTTCCAGACACCCCTGGCGACCACACACGCCTTCAACGGCTGGGCCGACGTCTTCCTCACCACACCAGCGGACGGCCTGGAAGACACCTTCGTCTACCTCGGCGGCGACCTCCCCGACGGCTACAAAGGCAAGGTCGTCTACCACTGGTTCGACCCTGAAGATGGCAGCCGGGAATTCGGCGAAGAACTCGACGCCGTCGTGAGTAAGAAACTCACCGACAACGCCACCGTCCTCGCCAAGTACGCCTACTACGACGGCGACGACGGCGCCTTCGCCGACCGCGCCAAGTTCTGGCTGCAGTTGACGCTCAAATACTGACCGGAAAGACCGGCAACAACTAACCCCTCAAGCCCGCGGCTAACCCTGCGGGCTTTTTTTTAGACTCACTCGATCAGCGTGATCGGCGGGCTATAAAACCAGCCACAAGTACGCCACTCAATACAATGGATGCGGGATCGGGTAACTACCTAGGCAGCCAAGCCTCTCCATCTCAACAAAATTGCTGAACCGCCTATAGTAAAGAAAAGTGTGCTGGGTTCTGGGACAGAGCCGCCAATCACATCGACGAGATCGATGTCGAAGATATGGCCAAACCCTGAACTGTCGATAACGGTAATCTCTATAAATGAATTGCCCGAAGTGCTGATCCCTACGCCATCCAGCAAACTATCTAGGCGAGTAGACGGCAATAGGATGTCGTCTTGCAGGGGAACGCCAAGGACCGTAAGCGCGGGCCAATCACCGGCAAAACCGAGATCTTCAGCCGTTGTAGCGCCAGAGCCAGGTGTGGATTGTACGCGGAGCGTGCCCAATCCGGCGGTGTTGTCCGTGAGGCGTAAAGCATTGCCCTCAATCGTCAATGTAATCTTCCCACCCGTCTCGGTTTCAAACAATTCGATCAAACCAGCCCGAGCATCGACTGCGTCGAAGAGCAGAACAGCGGCGGCCAAAACGAACCATCGTTTGGATGGGGTTTTCATACCGAACTTATCGGCCTTACCCTACTGCTACGCTCATTTTTCCCAACGCCAAACCACAACAGCAACGATTCAAAGCTTATTCAAGCGTCAAAACGGGGTCAGACCTGCTCTGTAGAAAACCTCGAAAATCATGGTCGTGACTCGTGCAATCTTGTGCAGCCATAGATCGAAACACAGAGAAATACCGTCGTTTTAAATATACTCGCGTTTCGCACTCGAGAGGTTTTCTACAGAGCAGGTCTGACTCCGTTTCATCCCCCGGGTAAGTCCGCGCCATTAGGCGGCTCATATGACTTCTCCCGTAACCACCTAGGCTGCCAAGGCTCGCCATCTCAACAGTAAAACCATACCAACGCTGGTAAAAACAAATGTGCTAGGCTCCGGAATTGGACCACCAATCACTTCGACGAGATCAATATCTATGGCGTAGCCGATTCCGGCACTGTCGAATATGGAGATGTCTTTTAAAACATTGTTCGACGAACTGATCCCCGAACCGCCCAGCAAGCTATCAAGGCGAGTAGTTGGCAATAGAATATCATCTTGCAGGGGTGCACCGAGAACAGTAAGAATTTGCCAATCACCGGCGAAACCCAGGTCCTCGGCGGTGGTTGCTCCAGAACCCGCGTTTGAGAAAACGCGGAGCGAACCCGTCCCGCCTGCGTTGTCAGTCAGCCTAAGAGCATTACCCTCAATCGACAACGTAAGCTGACCGTCCGAACGGGCTTCAATCAACTCGATCAAACCAGCTTGAGCATCGGCTGCGAGAAAGAACAGGGCAATTATGGCCAAGGCGAACAATCGTTTGGATGTAGCTTTCATGCCAAAATTATCGGCCTTGCCCTTCTGCTTCGTTCATTTTTTCAACTACAGATCGACAGCCGTCAGTAGACATGGGCCTCCAGCGTGGAGCCGTTCCACCCAGACCGCAATGAGTGCCTGTCACCCCCCGAACCCGGAACACCAGACCCCAAACCCCAGACCCTAGACCCCACCCCCCATCCCCGTTACCCTGTCCGCCCTATGTCAAAAAAAAGCAAGGTCCATATTCTGATCCTCGGCTCCGGCGGGCGTGAGCACGCTTTGGGCTTTAAGCTCAAGCAATCCAAACGCTGCGGCAAGCTCTACTTCGCCCCGGGTAACGGCGGGACCGCTGCGCTGGGGACGAACCTGCCCGACCTGCCGTTCGATCCGGTGAATACCAAGCACGCCGACGCGATCGATTACTTCTGCCGACACAACAACATCTCACTGGTTGTCATCGGCCCGGAAGACCCGCTGTGCGGTGGGCTGGTGGATCGTCTTGCCGCACCCGATCGACACGTCTTCGGCCCGGTCCAGACCGGCGCAAGACTCGAAGCCGACAAGGTATTCAGCAAGCAACTCATGCGGGCCACCAGCGTCCCCACCGCCGACTCCAAAACCTTTACCGATTATGAAGCCGCGGTGAACTACGTCGAAAACCGCGAGACGCCCGTGGTCGTCAAGGCCGCTGGCCTGGCTAAAGGCAAGGGGGTGATCGTCTGCAGCACCAACGAGCAGGCGCTCGATGCGCTCAAGCTGTGCATGGTAGATCTGGCGTTTGGTGAGGCTGGGCAAACCGTCATCGTCGAGGAACGGCTGGGCGGCCAGGAAGTCTCGATCCTCGCACTGGTCGATGGCCGAAACATCTTCGTGCTCGATCCGACACAGGACCACAAACCCGTCGGCGAAGAGGACACCGGCCCTAACACCGGCGGGATGGGCGCGTATTGCCCGACACCTCTGGTCGATGACGCCTTGATGACCACGATTGAGCGCGAAGTCCTGGTCCCGATCGTCGATGCCATGCGCCGCGATGGCACGGAGTTTAAGGGTGTGTTGTACGCGGGCCTGATGCTCACCGCAGGCGGCCCCAAGGTATTGGAGTTCAACACACGCTTCGGCGATCCGGAATGTCAGCCGTTGATGATGCGACTCAAGGGCGATCTTATCGACATCATGATCGCAACCTGCCAAGGCACGCTCGGCGAAGTCAACCTCAGTTGGATCCCCCGCTGCTGCTGCTGCGTCGTGATGGCCAGCGGCGGATACCCCGGCAAATACGAAACCGGCAAACCGATCACCGGCATCGAGGACGCCGAGGCGGACCCCGATGTCAAGGTCTTCCACGCCGGGACCAAGCTAACCAACGGCGGCACGTTAGTCACCGCCGGCGGCCGAGTCCTCAGCATCTGCGCCATGGGCGACGACCTCAAGCAAGCCCAACAAAAAGCCAACGCCGCCTGCGAAAAAATCCACTTCGACGGCGCGTTCTACCGCACCGATATCGGGTTCCGGGTGATGTAGGGTCTGGGGTCTGGGGTCTGGGGTCTGGGGTCTGGGGTCTGGGGTCTGGGGTCTGGGAATGATATAAACCGACACCCGAACCCCGATACCCGATCTTCACCCCTGCGCCAATGCCTGCATCAAATCAATGTGGTTTCGCGCGCGTTGCCCGGTCTGGCGACGCCAGCGGGATCGGTGCATGGCGTCGGCGGCAGAAGCGTAGTCCTGCCGAGCCAGCGCGGAGCGGAGGTTGCGCCATTTGTGTAATGACCCGGTGTTGAAGGTCATGTCGATGACGATGAGTTGAGCATCTAACGGCAGTGTGTCAAAGCCTGTCACCTGCCGACGTGCGGTGTCGATGGCACGCTGGGTATCGTGACGTAATAACACATCGATCTGTGCATCGGTCAGTGACACATCACCGCGACGCAGCGCCCCGTAATTCACGCGGGGCAACAGTTGATCCAGATCGTCGGCCGCGCCGGCTCGATCCAAGTTAAAACCCACACCGATCGTCAGGTAGCCACGCGGGTCACGGTAAGCCCGGTGGTGTCGATCCTCGAACGGCTCGATAAATTTCATCGCACGCTCGACCAATTCCACCGGCTGCTCAACCTGCGCTTCTGCGGTCATCAAATCTGGCAGTTGGGACACGCTCGATAATACGGGCACTGACGCCAGGACAGGTTGCGTTTGCACCGACGGCATCGGCGTGGAGGCGGGCGTGCCTTGGTCGTTCTGGCCAATCCAGACCAGCCCCAGAATCATCACCAGACACCCCACCACGACCCGGATCGGGCGGGTGGCTGGGGCCGGGTACAGAGGTGGTCGAATCACAGCATCCATAAGTTATCTCCGGACATTTCGCGTCCATGCCAGAGAGCTTCAATCCCGATGCCGGGCCGGGTAAATTGCTGTATATATTTACTGATAAATGAGTTACGAATCATTCTGCCTGAGTCCGAATAACCCTGCTTGGGACGGATGTTGTTTGAAGACCCCGGCTGTGTGGACCGTCTGCATACCTGTAAAAATGGGATATCTTTGCCAGTGATGCCGAGTGGTCGGATGTTTCCGTGAGGCGTAGTCCGATCGTGTATCCTTACCTGCCTCATGCCCCAAAGAATCGATCAACTTCAATCCGATGCGTCCGCCGACCTCAGTGCCGTAGCCACGCCCGAACAGCTAGAGGCCTTCCGGATCAAGTACCTCGGCACCAAGGGCGCACTCAAATCGCTGATGAGCCTGCTTAAAGAAGTCCCCAAAGACCAGAAGCGTGAGTTCGGCCAACGCGCCAACGCGCTGCGCCAGCAGATGCAGGAATCCTTCGAGCAGAAGAAACAATCCTTGGGCGGCGACGCAAAACCACAAGCAGCCAGTAAGCCCCTGCTCGACGTCACCGAACCCGGCGCTCCGCCTAAACTAGGCCGACAGCACATCATCACGCAGACGGTGGATGAGTTGATTGAGGTGTTTGGGCGGATGGGGTTTGATGCCGTGACCGGGCCGGAGGTCGAGGATGAGCATCACAACTTCGTCGCGCTGAATATCCCCCAGCAGCACCCCGCCCGCGATCCGCTCGACAACTTCTATCTCACCGATCCGGATGGCGACAACCCGCTGCTGATGCGGTCGCAGACCTCGACCGTGCAGATCCGTGTGATGGAAAATACCAAGCCGCCGATCCGGATCGTATCGACGGGCAGGGTCTATCGACCGGACGAACACGATGCGACCCACTACTCGATGTTCCACCAGATCGAGGGGCTTTATGTTGACCGCAAGGTCTCCATGACCGACCTGAAGACCACGCTGATGCAGTTCGCCCACGCTTACTGGGGGAAAGACGCGGATGTGAAATTAGTGCCCAGCTACTTCCCCTTCACCGAACCTTCCGCCGAGCTGTACGTCAAGATGGACTTGGGCAAAGGCGTGGACTGGATGGAAGTCGGCGGGTGCGGGATGGTCGATCCGGCTGTCTTCGAGGCGGTGGGTTACGACCCCGAGGAATGGACCGGCTTCGCGTTTGGCTTAGGGATAGAACGCCTGGCGATGCGCAAGTACGACATCCGCGATATCCGCTGGCTATTTGAGAACGACGTCCGCTTCCTGCGGCAGTTCTGATGGGCAGGCTGGGTTGTATAAAAAAGTCTTGCCATCACATCTATAGATCCGTAAAATCACACGCATGATCCGGACCACTTCACCGCAGCAACCCGACTCTTATATCAAAGGCTTTACCCTGATCGAACTGTTGGTGGTGATTTCGATCATCGCGTTGCTGGTCGGCATCCTCCTGCCGGCATTGGGCGCAGCCAGGCGGTCAGCGCAGGCGATCCAGTGCGGCTCCAACATGCGGCAACTGGCGATCGGGTACACCGTCTACTCGATCGACAACGACGGGATCGGCGTCCCGGGACGGATGCCCAAACTCGGCACCGGCAACACCGATCCAATCAACTTCTATCCCGTCGGCAACGGGCTTCAGTTCCGGCCTCGATGGATGATCTCCATGGGCGCCTCAGCCGGGTTCTTCGCCTACAACCAGCCCTCAACACTCAAAGCCGACGACAACACCAAGACGCTGGACCACCCGATTTTCATCGAGCCTGCCGTCCCCGAACGGATCAACAACCGCAACTACGCCCTGGGCTATAACTTCCAGTTCCTGGGCAACCCCCGCAAAAACGCATCGGGCAAGCACGCAAACTTCCCCGTTAAAACCGACCAGATCATCGGGCAGACCGTGCTGTTCGCCGACGCGCTGGGCACGGCTGCCATTTTCGCCCAAGCCGACCGGACGGAGTACCAGATCGGCGGCAACCATGTCCCCTCAGCCGTGAGCAACCACGGCTGGTCCCTGGACCCACCCAGGCTGACCGCCAACAGCGACAACTGCGACGGGAGCCGGGACGGCAATACACGATCGGCACCCGACCCCCGACATGCCGGGAAAGCAAACTTCGCCTTCGTCGATGGCCACGTCCAACGTGCTACCCCCGAAGACATGGGTTACATCATCTCGAACGACGGGTCATCCCCGTACGCGCCGCCCGGTGCACATAACCGCCTCTTCTCAGGCACCGGCGGAGATATCGATCCACCCAGCGTCAACTGATCCGCTTCCCCGCACTGAGCGCGATGGTCAAACTCTTCCACGACGCCCAACGGTTCATCCATCGTCTGCACCGAACCATGGTCGCCATCGTCAACCACGACGGACGCAGGCTCGCCCTGATCATCGACACAAGCCCAAGCACTCCGCTCAGCAGCCGACAGCTTATCCACAGCCTTGTAATCAGATGCAACTTACGCCACTCTATGCATGGCTATCGTTGTTATTGTGACGACACCCCAACGAGGCGAGGCGGATGCAGACTATGAACGACGCTGTGCTTGAGACCCACCTGCCGTTGCAAGGCCGAAGGCAGGGCAAAGTCCGCGATATCTATCAATGCCTGACCACCCACGGCGAGCCGGCGCTGCTGATCGTAGCGACCGACCGGGTCTCCGCGTTTGATGTCGTGATGGCCAACGGCATCCCCGGCAAGGGCGTTGTGCTCACGCAGATCAGCACGTTCTGGTTCGACATGATCGCCCAACACTTCGGCGATAAACTCCAGCACCACCTGATCTCGACGGACCCTGCTGATGTGACGGGGCTGAACGCGGAGCAGATTGAGCAACTGCGGGGGCGTGTGATGGTCGGCCGCCGCGCCAAGGTCGTGCCGATCGAGTGTGTCGTCCGCGGCTACCTCGCCGGGTCGGGCTGGGTCGAATATCAGAAATCACAATCGGTCTGCGGCGTATCGCTGCCCCCAGGCCTGAAACAATGCGAGAAACTCCCCGAGCCGATCTTCACCCCATCGACCAAGGAAGACGAGGGCCACGACGAAAACATCAGCTTCGACAAGGCCTGCGAACTGGTCGGCGAACCGCTGATGCAAAAGCTAAAGAGCTTGTCACTCGCCATCTACAACCTGGCTCATGATTACGCCCAACAGCGCGGCATCATCCTGGCCGATACCAAGTTCGAGTTCGGGCTGCCGATCGATGGTGAGGGTGGCGAACCAATCCTGATCGACGAAGCGTTGACACCCGATAGCTCGCGCTTCTGGCCAGCCGATCAATACGAGCCGGGACACGACCAGCCGAGTTTCGACAAACAGTACGTTAGAAATTATCTTCAAGACTTGGTAGATGATGGCCGATGGGATAAAATACCGCCCGGCCCGGAGCTGCCCGACAAGGTTGTCTCCGGCACGCTGAAGAAATACCTTCAAGCGTACAGTGAACTGACCGGCGAAGAGTTGACGATGTAAACAAAAAGTGATGAAGTTAGTCCGGGGAAATCCTGGAAAAGTCCGGGGTCGGCGTTTAGTAACCGCGATGAGTTGAACAGCCCGCCTGCAATCGGTGCCCATCGGGCAGACCGATTCTCCCAGAGCCCACAACGCGCCACGTGTGGGCTCTTTTTATTTTCCAAAATCACGCTCCCACCCAAAGCCCAGTCTTGGCGTGGATGGGTCGCCTGGCTAAAATAGACGCATGCCCGAACCGGACGCCGATCCTAACCAACGCAACATCGAGCGCGTCGCACTGCACGCGATCCTCGCCGGACTGGTGATTACGCTGATGAAGTTCGGCATCTTCTGGATGACCAACTCGGTTGCGATCCTGTCGGACGCGATGGAGTCGATCATCAACATCGTCGCGGCGGGGATCATGCTCTACAGCGTCTGGCTGAGTAACCGCCCTGCCGACGAGGAACACCCCTACGGGCACGGCAAGGCCGAGTTCCTCGCGGTCGGCATGGAGGGCTGGCTGATCCTTTTCGCCGGATTGTTGATCGCGATCGAAGCGGTGCGTCGATTGTTCGCTGGCTCCGAACTGACCCACCTCGGTGCCGGACTATGGATGCTCCTGGGCGTCGGCATACTCAGCGCGGCGTTGGCAAGTTACGTCTGGTGGTCCGGCCGAAAATATCAAAACGAACCGTTGATCGCGGATGGCAAACACCTGATGACCGACGTTGCATCAACCGTCGGCGTGTTGATTGGGTTGCTGCTGGTGAGGTGGACGGGTTGGCGATGGCTGGACCCGGTCGTGGCGATCCTCGTCGCGGGGCTTTGCCTGGCGGTGAGTTGGCGTCTGCTTTGGAAATCGATCCAAGGCCTGATGGACTCAAGCGACCCCGGCGATGACACCACGATCCGCGCGATCCTCGATAACGAGAAAACCGCGGGCCACATCCTTGGGTATCACAAGGTTCGCCTCCGTCATAACGGGGCGTTCCATTGGGTCGATCTACACCTTCAGGTGGATGGCGAAATGAACGTCGCTGACAGCCACACCCTGGCATCGCGGATCGAAGGCCGCATCGAAGCCGCGCTGGGCCGAGCCAATGCGACCGCCCACGTCGAGCCTTACACCCCCACCAAAGACCCCGACAGCCCCGAGTACCTACCCGATGGCCCCCCCACGCCCGATCAAAAGAATGAGTCCGACACCCCCGCCGACTCTACCATTGTCCGCAACGATCCTTTGTGATAATCTTTTCTGTTGGCCATAACCCGCCACCGGGTCGGTCGACAAACACCATTCGGGGTGTAGCTCAGCTTGGTAGAGCGCTTCGTTCGGGGCGAAGAGGTCGCATGTTCGAATCATGTCACCCCGATTGCCGTGAAGCGGCAATAGAGCAGGAGATGGGAGAGAGGAGAGAAGAAATTTATGCCAAGGGCATACAGGAGATGTCCTTTGAGTAACTTAAACTCTCCTGCGGTCTCCTCTCTACTTTCTACTCACTTCCCCGGGTTCTTTGGTTGAAATCGCTATTCCACTGTTTTGTTACCCATCCACCTTCACCACCACCAGGGTCGTATCGTCTACGCCCTGCCTTGGGCCGGTGAAGCGTCGGACCTGCCAGAGGATGTGGTTGATGGTGTCGGAGGCGGACTTGTCGGCGGACTCGATCAGCGCGTGTTCGATGCGTTTTCGGCCGAACTTTTCGCCGGCAGCGTTGAAGGAATCGACCAGGCCGTCGGTGTAGAGCAGGAGCGTATCGCCGGGGGCCATATCGAACAGGCCCTTTTCGTATTCGGTGTCGTGCTGGACGCCGACGATCATGCCACCGGTTTCCAGTGTGTGTATGGTTCCCTCGCGCAGGAGCATCGGGGGATCGTGGCCGGCGTTGCAATAAGTCAGGCGCAGGGTGTCGGGGTCGAACACGCCGTACCAGAGCGTGGCGAACTCGTTGTCGAGTGTGTCGCGAGTCAAGGCGTTGTTGACCCGTGAGATAATTTCGTCGAGGTCGTAGACATCTTGCGCATAAGCGCGAAGGCTGGCGCGGACGCTTGCCATGAGCAGGCTTGCGGCGATGCCTTTGCCGACGACGTCGCCGATGGCGATCCCGATGTGGCCGTCCAGGTCGATGACGTCGTAGAAGTCGCCGCCAAGCTCAAAACTAGGGACGTAACGCGCGGCGAGGTCGTAAGGCGGGAGCCTGGGCATCTCGCCGGGGAGCATGCGTCGTTGGACGTTGGCTGCGAGGTGCAGTTGCCGCAGGACACGTCGGCTCTGGGTGCGTTGGGTATCCAGGCGTGCGTTCTGGATCGCGGTCCCGAGCATCTGTGCGATGGCGGTGACGAGTCGGACCTCAAACGGGCTGAAGCTGCGCGGCTCGCCGGAGAACAGGTGGATGGTCCCGATGGCCTTGCCCTGATGCATGATCCCCAGGCAGAACATCGATGCAAGGCCCTCAGCCTTGGCGTCGCCGGGGAAGATCACGCGGGGGTCGGTGGACATGTCCCGGATGTAGACCGGCTTGCCCGACATCGCCTCACGCAACATCTCCGAATCGTCGAAGTTGATCGCACCGGTGTCCAGATAGTTTTGCGAAAGGTTGTAGATCGCGCGGGGTTCGAGTTTGTGCGGGTCGTCTTCCTTGGTCAGGCGGATGGCGACGGCCTTGGCCTTCATGACATCGGCGACGGCGTGGGTGGCGGTATCCAGAATCTGTTGGAGGTCGCGCTCGGCAGACAGCGCTTTGCTGACCTCGTACAACGCCGACAACTCCTGCACGCGCTGCTGGGCGTGGTATTCATCAAAACACAATCTCGCGATACTGTTCGCCAGGACGTAAAGAAACTGTATCCCGGCGGCTTTGTTCGGCCCGCAGTGCAACTCGGCGGCGGCGGCCAATTCGTCGGTCTTGTCCAGAGGTATGCCAAGGGAATCCATCACCTCACGCAGCTCATCCTGGCCTGGGGAGGCGACGTCCGCAGGCTTAGGCTCAAGAGAAATCGACCCGAGGATTTGCCCCTCCACCGCGATCGGTGCGCTGAATCGACCGGCGTCGTCGGCATCGGCGGCGATGAGTTGTTCGAGTACCAGGTCCGAGGCTCTACGTTGGTCGGCATCGGTCGGCACGGTGATCTGCTTGCCGTCGGGGTCGTGAATCTTCGCGGTCAACCCGGTGACAGCGGTGAAGCTGTCCTGGATTTCCTGGAGCGTGTCCAGATCGACGAACTGGGTAAGCGACAGCTTGGGCGCAGAGGGTAAGTGTGCGCCATGCCGGGGGAGCGGCGCGGGCTTAGGTCCATCGTCTCCCTGCGGGGCACCGGGGGCACCGGGGGCACCGGGGGAATCTGTTGGCGTGTTTTCGGTCCTGGTCACCCTGAGTTATTTCCCGTCGGCCTCGTCGAGCCATATCTCACGGAGGACGGCCAGAAGTGGGTCGCGTGGTGACTTGGTTTGCGCCATCGCCAGGCCGTACCTGACAACCTGCCGCGAATTTGCCTGGTAGCCCATGTACGCCAGCAGCAGTGGCGCATCTCTTCCGCCCTCGCCCTGGCTGATAGCGGCCTGGAGTTCCTGCTGAACCCATTGGAGCCTGGACTCCGGCGGCAGCAGCTTGGCGTCGTAGCGTGCGGCGATCAGCTCGGGGTGCTGAATAAAAACAGAACGCAGGTTCATCCCAGCGGAGCGGAACATCCCGGCGCCGAGCTGTGCGTGAACAAGGCCGACCTGTAGCATCGGATCATCTTTAACCTCGAGGATAAGCTGACGGTACCGGCTCTCTGCGGTGAGGTACTTGCCGTTAGCGAGCGCCGTTTCGGCTTGGCGCGTGAGCTTGGCGATCCGATTCTGTTTGTTGGACGCCAGTGTTTCGATGCGGGGCAGGCTGTAATTCAACCGATCGACGACGCCTTGAACATCATCGCCGGATTCTTCATCCGTCGCCTGGGGATCATCTGAACTGCTTGCGTTACGGCGAGACGCATAATCATCGCCGTACATCTCTTTCATGATCTGATCGTAAGCGCGTTCGGCTTCGGTAAGCTGCTGGGATGTCGGCGCATCGAGTGTGCCGTCCCAGGTATCGACATCAGCGTCGTCATCTTTGTTGTCCTGGATCGCGCGGAGAAGATTGAGGTATGTATTACCCTCGTCCGCTTTTGGGTCGGTGTTTTTCAAGCGATTGAATACCGTATCCAAGACGTTGCGGTTGTTTCCGTAGGCCTTCAAGGGATCGACAGACGGGTCGAAAAGAGTCTGCAGTTGTTGGCCGATCATCAGGGTCGGCGGGATTTGACCCGGGCGGATGTTGGATTGCCCAGCCTTGTCTTGTTTGGGTTTGCCGTAGGGATCAAAAAGATCCGTGCCGTAGATGTTCGTGTGGATCATGTTCTTGGGCATGTCCAGGTCGTTGTACTCTTCGGTCGCCTCTTGAAGCCTTCTATTAAGCGCCTCGCTGGTGATGGGGTTGCCGCGCAGGCCAAGTGCGGGCGAACTGCTAAAAGCCTGCAGTGCCAGCCCGGGCGTAAGATTGCCGACAGCCTGACTACCGCGGTAGGTTGAAATCTGCCCGCTGTTAAGTGTATTCAGCGAGCCGTTGGGGACCAGTTGAAACCCCCCACCGCTGGGCGCGATCAGGCCGGGCGACTGGGGCTGGGCAACGCGGTTGGTGAATGTGCGGTAGACACTGAGATTGTTTTGATAACCGACCCCGCCGACGGTTGCGGCGTTGAAGTAGCTGGGGCTGGAGGAGAGGCTGCCGGCACGGAAGTTGAACAGGCTGTCGCTTCCGAGGTTGTCCTGGAACTCGCCGACTGCGCCATAGCCGATGGTGTCCTGGAAGCCGCGTCCGCCGCCGACGTTCCCGGTAATGATGTTGTTACGCTGGCTGAAATCCAGTCGACCGTCTGCGGGGTTGACCCCCGCGGAGCCGATCTGTTGGTTGGCGTCCAACGCCCGACCGTCACTGCCGACACGCTGCTGTGCCGACGCAAAGGGAACAGTGACCAAGCACGCGACCAACCCGACTGCGAAAAGGGGCAGGCCGGGGGCACCGGTGGCACCGGTGGCACCGGGGGTGCTGGGTGTAGATGTATTGGATGTGTGGGTGCGTTTGATATTCATAATTGGCCCCGCTTCCTGGATGTCGTGATCCACCCTTATTGTATCCCGATCAGGGCGGACAAACGAGCTAAACACCACTTAAGACACGATTTCGAGGATCTCAAAGCGCTTGGCACCCCGTGGCAGGTCTACCCGGATGGTTTCGCCAATCCGGGCCTTCATCAACGACTCGCCCATCGGGCTTTGGGTCGTGACCTCGATTTCATCAGCATCGAAGCTCCCGGAGGCCTCGCCGACGAGCTTGTAGAGGTCGTCGGTGTCGTCGTCCAGGTCCTTGAGCCTGACAATCGCGCCCAGGAACACCATGTCCTCAGGCACGTCGATATCATCGGCTACCTGGACGTCCTTAACCCGTTTTTTCAGCCTGCGTATCTCGGCCTCCTCCAGGCCCTGATCGTCGCGGGCGGCGTGGTAGTCAGCATTCTCCTTGAGGTCGCCCTGGGCACGGGCCTCAGCGATTCGCTCGACGATAACGGGTCGGTTGGCGATCAGAGCCGCCACTCGGGCCTCGAGCTTCTCTTTTTCTTCTTTGGTCACAAACTCCATCGTCGATACTCCATCTGATCTCTATCGGTAATCGGTCACTGGCCCGTGTGCCTCAACGGCGCATGGGCCGGGCAATTCTAACAGACTGGGGCCAAGCCATAAATAGCGGCCTCCGCCAGCCATTTTTCCCTAACCAGCGGACCCCGGCCCTGTGGGATGCTCTGGATCGCCCCGCAAGGCCATACCCACAAGCACGAGCAAACCAAGCCCAGCGGCGACGGCGGTGCTGAGGATAGTCGGTCGCCAAGCGGATGGGTCGTAGGGCTGAATCGTGGTCGTCAGCTCCCATAAAGCCTGCAGCGGGCTGATCCGCATCTGCCATTGAACCCGCCAGCCTTCCCCCACCGCCTCGGCCCCTGCGGTGTCAAAACCCACGCCCGAAATCGCCATCCAGGCAGGCTCGCCGAGCAATAGCAACACACAAAGCAGCATCGCCCCCACACGGACCCCGGCCCCCCGGGTAAACGGCAATACTCTGCCCAGCCCCACCAGCACGGCCGTCAGCAGCGACCAGAACACCACCGCCAGGTCCAGCCAGAGCGTCTGTTCGATAGACCACCGCCCCACCAACATCAAGGGCCAAACCACGACCTGAAACACAAGTAACAGACACACCCAATCCATCATCGTTGCCAGGACACGGACCCGTGGTGATGCCACAACATAGTCAACGCCCCCGACCGCATTGGGGATAGCATGTGCATGCCGCCCGGGTAGTTGCTGGCTCAGACGCAACGCAGGCCAGACCGCCATCAACCCAAACACCGCAGAAAAAACCACCCAACGCACCGCGTGAACCGTCGCACCAATCGCTAACGTGATCGACCAGGACACAAGCAACCACAGACACCAACTGATGATTAAGGTACGCAAGCCAAAAGGGTCGATCGACGTTCTGGTTGAGCGCTTTACCGAACCTGCAACCGAAGATACGCCCGAGCCGGACGACGTAGTAGGCAGCGCACCGGCTATGTCTGATGTTTCGTCCACCGGGGAAAAATCCGGGGGCGCATCCGGGGGCGCATCCGGGGGCGCATCCGGGGGCGCATCCACAGGCGAATCGTTATTCGTTGGTGGTGTGGGTTCAGTCATCATGTGCAAAGGCTACAGAGGCCAAGTCGTATCCGGTCAGTCCAACGAGTAGGTTTAGCGGGCGATCGCGGATCGCCGGGCAAAAACAGCGGCCACACGATCATCGGTGGCCCAACACATAATAGTAGACGTCCCCAAATGGGTGCGTGTTCGATAAAATCTAGGGTTGGCGCATCGCGGGTGCTGGGCCGTAGATATCGATGATCTGACCGCCGGTGCTTAGGCCCGCATCACGCTGCGCCAACTGGCGTAGCCAACCCAATTTAACCTGGGCGTCCGGCTCGATCGCGTGCTCCTGGCCGGGGGGCAGGCCCCATCGCACCGTGCCGTCGGCGGTATGCAGTACCAGTCGAAGCCGACCGCGTTCATCGCGCTGACCGACATCAAATGAATGGATCTTGTCCATGTAAGACTCACCGGAAAGCAATCGCACCAACGACAGGCCGGCCTGGACATCAGCGCCGGGCCAAACTTTGCCGGGGACCGCGGGGGGCGAAGAAGTCACACCCGTCACCACGACCAAACCCATCGCGTCAACCTGCGTCTGGCGATACACGCCCGGCAGACACACGCCTTGCGCATCCACGAGACGGTAGCCGTCGAATCCCTGGATGACCGCGATCGGCTGGCGATAGGTTGCGGAAACAAGCACCTGGCCGCCGGAGCGCCTTGCGACTTGGATCACGTCTTGCACCCAGGGATCGTTGCGCAGGATCTCAACGGTGCGCCGAAGACTCTTGCCGTCCATCGGGTCTGATTCAATGTGCTCTGCTGCGGTCGCGCGGATCTGCGCACGGATGTCTTCGCTCATCCAGGGGGGCGCATCGATCAGCTCGATCATGTCGGGCGTGATCTCAGCGGTCTGGCGCTGACGCGCGTAGTCCAGCAGGTAGCGCTCGGAGTAACGCCAACCGATCACCAGTCCAACCGCCAAGGCAAACACACCCACGAACTTCAGGCCCGTGAGCGTCCGCCTGGGATCCCAAGGCTTAGGCTCCGCGAGACTTGTCCGGCGGCGCGGCTTGGCACGTTTCTTTTTACTGCTTAGGAACCATCCCATAAAACAACAGCACTCCCGATAACAGGTTACGCAGTGTGTGACATCGGCTATCACCGCCGAGCTGCGCCAAAACGGTGATGAAGGAAAAAAACATGCCCCTGGCTTTCGCCAGGGGCATGGAGAGTTATGGCAGGTTGTGCTGATGTCTGACTGCCTTAGTGACGACGACGGCCAGCTAAGACGATGCCTCCCAACATCATCAGCCCAACAGTCGCAGGCTCGGGGACCGAGGCGGTGGCGGCAGGCGGGGTCGGAGCAGATGGGAAGGCGGTGCCGCCGTTCCAGTTACCCAGTACCGCGTTGAGGTCGTCGATGCCGACGAACCCGTCGCCGGAGGGATCGCCGACGGAGATGTCGCCGGGGGTGACGTTGAGGTTCCAGTTGCCTAACACGATGTTCAGGTCGGAGATGCCGACGAAGCCATCGAAGTTCAGGTCGCCCTGTATGAGGCCTACGGTGAGGCGGACGAAGTTGGAGCCGTAGAAGATGCCGAAGCCCGCGCCGGGACCGGCGGGGAGGTTGACGGTATCAAACGTGCCGGTGATCGAGCCGCTGGCGACCAGGACGTCGAAGGTGTCACCGATGGTCAGCGGGAATCCGCCGAAGATGGTTGCGTCGAGCGTGCCTGCGAGGACGACGTCGCCCAGGACATCAACGCGGTCGTAGTCGGTGCCCGCGACGAGTCCGCCCAGCTCGACCGTCAGGTTGCCAGTAGCACCGAAGGTGAGTGTGCCAACGTCCATGAGCAGACCACCGGGCGACGCGCCCGGCGAGATCGTGCCGTCGTTCTGAATATCAACAATGCCCGTAGAACCCATCTGGAACAACCCGCCGCCGGAGAGTGTACCGCTGGCGTTGTTGGTCAGTGTGCCGTCGATGCGGACGGTGCTGCCGGCGGCGGCGATGATCGCGCCGTCGTTGGCGAAGGCGTCGACGATCCGCAGAGTCGAGGTGTTAATCGCCTGGAGCGTGCCGGTGTTGGCTAGGACTCGAGGGGCAACGTCCGTGTCGATAATCAGTGTCCCGGCGGCGACGTCCGAGGAGATCGTCCCGCCGTTGGTGAGCTGCATCCGGCCGCCGCCGATGTTTCCCTGGCCGTGGATCAGGTTGTTGACGTTGGTCAGGTTGCCCAGCAGCAGGCCGGAATCGTCGCGTATCCGTGCGAGGGTGCCGACCAGTTCGACGGTGCCTCCGCCTGTGAGGGTGACATCGCCTTCGATGAGCAGGTCGGTGAATGAGCCTGCGGCATTGATCTGGATGAGGCTGGCGGCGTTGTTGGTGACGGTGCCCTGCAGTTCGATGTTGTCGGCGTTATTGATGCGAAGCAGTCCGTCGAGTGTGATGCCGTCGAGCCTGGTAATCGTGGCGTTGGCGGTCTCGAAGACGCCGTCACCAACGGTTTGCAGTGTGCCGCCGACGATGGTTGGTCCCGAGAGGAAAGTCACGTTGGAGCCGGCCTGGGCGCGGAGGGTGCCGCCGGTGTTGGTGAAAGTGCCCGGGTTGAATTGCAGCGTTGCGCCGTTGGTCGCTTCCATAAGGCCGGTGTTGACGAAGTCCCGCACGCTGTCGGGGTCCAGGATCAGGGTTGTGGCGATGATGTCGGCGCGTATGGTTGAGTTGTTGGTGATTTTTGTGCGGTTGGACCCGATGCTGCCGCGTCCGTGTATGAGGTTGTCGTTGTTAATCAGGTGGCCCAGAAGTAGTCCGGCGTCGTCGAGGATGCGGGGGGCGGTGCCTGCCATTTCGATTGTCCCGCCGCCGTTGAGTGTGACGGTGCCCTCGATAATCAGGTCGGTGCTTGAGATGGTCGAGTTGATCAGGATGGTGCTGGCTGCGTTGTTGGTGATCGTGCCCTGCAGTTCGATGTTGTCGGCGTTATTGATGCGAAGCAGTCCGTCGAGTGTGATGCCGTCGAGCCTGGTAATCGTGGCGTTGCCGGTCTCGAAGACGCCGGTGCCGACGGCCTGGAGTGTGCCGCCGACGATGGTTGGTCCCGAGAGGAAAGTCACGTTGGAGTCGGCCTGGGCGCGGATGGTGGCGGCGGTGTTGGTGAAAGTGCCCGGGTTGAGTTGCAGTGTTGCGCCGTTGGTGGCTTCCAGGAGGCTGGTGTTGACCATGCCCCTGATGTCGGGATCAAGGACCAGGGTGCCGCCGTTGACATCGGCACGGATGGTGCTGTTATTGGTGATCTTGGTGCGGTCGATGCCGATGTTTCCCTCGCCGTGGATAAGGTTGTTGGCGTTGGTCAGGTCGCCGTTAAGGAGCCCGGCCGTATCACCGATGCGAGCGAACCCGACCATCTCAACGGTGCCGCCGCCTGTGAGGGTGACGGGGCCTTCGATCTGCAGGTTGGTGTTCCCGCCGGTGGAGTTGATGAGGATGGTGCTGGCGGCACTGTTGGTGATGGTGCCGATCAGTTCGATGCTGGCTGCGTTGTTCAGACGAAGCAGTCCGTCGAGTGTAATGCCGTCGAGCCTGGTAATCGTGGCGTTGCCGGTCTCGAAGACGCCGGTGCCGACGGCCTGGAGTGTGCCGCCGACAATGGTTGGGCCTGAGAAGAAAGTCACGTTGGAGCCGGCCTGGGCGCGGATGGTGGCGGCGGTGTTGGTGTAGGTGCCCGGGTTGAGTTGCAGTGTTGCGCCGTTGGTGGCTTCCAGGAGGCTGGTGTTGACCATGCCCCGTATATCGGGATCAAGGACCAGGGTGCCGCCGTTGACATCGGCACGGATGGTGCTGTTGTTGGTGATTTTGGTTCGGTTCTGGCCGATGTTTCCTTGGCCGTGGATAAGGTTGTTGGCGTTGGTCAGGTCGCCGTCGAGGAGCCCGCCCGTATCACCGAGGCGTGCGGCCCCGACCATCTGTACGGTGCCGCCGCCTGTGAGTGTGACATTGCCTTCGATCTGCAGGTTGGTGTTCGAGCCGCCCGAGTTGATGAGTATGGTGCTGGCTGCGTTATTGGTGATGGTGCCGATGAGTTCGATGCTGGCGGCGTTGTTCAGGCGGAGCAGGCCGTCGAGTGTCACATTGTCGAGCGTGGACTTCGTGGCGTTGCCGGTCTCGAAGAGGCCGTCGCCGACGGTCTGGAGCGTGCCGCCGACGATGGTCGGGCCGCCGAAGAGGGTCACGATGGAGCCGGTCTGGGCGCGGATGGTGGCGGCGGTGTTGGTGTAGGTAGCCGTGCTCAACTGGAGAGTTGCACCGTTGGTGGCTTCCAGGAGGCTGGTGTTGACCATGCCCCTTGAGTCGGGGTCAAGGACCAGGGTGGCCCCGTTGACATCGGCGCGGATGGTGCTGTTGTTGGTGATTTTGGTTCGGTTCTGGCCGATGTTTCCTTGGCCGTGGATGAGGTTGTTGGCGTTGGTGAGGTCGCCGTCGACGGTCCCGACCGTATCACCGAGGCGTGCGGCCCCGACCATCTGGACGGTGCCGCCGCCCGTAAGAATGACGGGGCCTTCGATCTGCAGGTTGGTGTTCGAGCCGCCAGAGTTGATGAGTATGGTGCTGGCGGCATTGTTGGTAATGGTGCCGATGAGTTCGATGCTGGCGGCGTTGTTCAGTCGGAGCAGGCCGTCGAGTGTGACGCCGTCGAGCGTGGACTTGGTGGCGTTGCCGGTCTCGATGACGCCGGTGCCGATTGTGTTGAGGTTGCCGCCGTTGATCCTCGGCCCGCCGGTGAGTCGCACGATGGAATCGGCCTGGGCAGTGATGTCGCCAAGGGTATTGGTGTAGGTAGCGAAATTTAATTGCAGGATGCCCTGGTTGGTCGCTTCAAGCGTGCCCTCGTTGACCATGTTCCGCGCATCGGGGTCGATGTTCAATAGCGCGCCAACAACATCGGCGCGGATGGTGCCGAAGTTGGATAGCTTGGTTCGGTTCAGGCCGATCTGCCCCTGGCCGTGAATCAAGAGGTCGAGGTTGACCATTTCGCCATCGACGATCCCCGCGGTGTCGCCGATCCGTGCGGCGGCCCCGACCATCTCGAGGGTGCCGCCGCCGGTGAGGTTGACGATGCCCACCTCGGTCCGAAGGGTGGTGTTCCCGCCGGCGCTTTGGATGATTAAAGTCCCGCCGGTGTTGATGGTGACCTGGCTGGCGGGCACGAGGTCCGAGGGGAGGAGGCTCGAGCCGTTGAGGAGTCGGAGGATGTCGCCGTCGCCGACGCGAACCGTGCCGACGGTGCGTGCGGTGGATGTCGGGAGTTGGACGTCGAAGGGGGTACCCACCGCGCCGTCGATGACCACATTGAATGTGGAACCGTTAGGCTCGCTGTTGTCCCAGTTCAGGGGGTCGGTCCAACTGAACCCGTCGCCTCCGGCGTCGAAGTTGGTGGTCTGGGCTGGGGCTGACAGGGTCATCGTCAGCAGCAGAGCGGTCGCGGTGATGCCGTAGATTGATCGCGTATTAGACAACTTAAACATGATTCCCCTCCTGATTAGGCAATCGAAAAGAAACTGACAGATATGGCGAGCTGTTACCCACACGCCGGTAAACAGACCATACAAGTCTAAAGGTGACAGACCTGAGATGCAAGGGTTTTCCGGGAGTTCAACGCAAATGCCCGATAAGTCAGCGTATGGCGTTTACCCCGTCGGGGCCGGCGTATCCAATGCATCCCGGCAGGCCAAACGGACCAGCCGATTGGTAAGCTGGGCAAGGTTCAGGCCCGCCTTGGCGGCGGCCATGGGGAGCAGGGAATGGGTCGTAAAGCCCGGCATGGTGTTGACCTCGATCAGCCAGGGGCGATTGAATTCGTCCACCATAAAATCTACTCGGCACAGATGCCGCACGCCTAAAACACGGTATGCGGTCAGCGACCAGTCGCGGATTTGTTGCAAAGTTTCTTCGGGCAGGTCGATGTTAAAAAGATATTGCGTGTCGTTGCTTTCGTATTTGGCTTTGTAGTCGTAACACTCGCCGGGCGGGACGATCTGGATCGGTGGCAGAGCGGTCGCCCCCGGAGCCTCGTCATCCTCAGACCCGATCACGCCGACCGTGAGTTCCTTGCCCGGGACGTAACGTTCGACCAGGAGCTTGGGGTAGTCTTTGCTTAGCGACTCACACGCGGTGATCGCTTGTTCTTCTGTTTTGCATATTGACAGGCCGAACGTTGAGCCTTCTTCTAATGCTTTGATGACCACGGGCGCATCCAGTGTGCGCTTCTGGTCTGTGAGTAGTAACTGCGCCTCTGGGGTCGCGATGCCGTGGTCGGCGACGGTTAGCTTGGTCAGGTGTTTATTGATGCAGAGGCTGGCGGCGGCGGGGCCACAGCCGACGTAGTTGAAGTTCCGGTCGCTTAGGATTCGTTGCAGGCCGCCGCCTTCGCCCCACGGGCCATGCAATACGGGGAAGACGACGTCGCCGCCCCACTGCTTGAATTCCTCCAGTGTTGAGAGGTCGTCGGGGAGGATGTCGCGTTCGATGACGTCGTGGCCTGCGTCGCGCAAGGCCCGAGCGACCTGTGCGCCGCCGAGCAGGCTGACGGGGCGTTCGCGGTCGGGGCCGCCGGCGAGGACTAAGATGCGTAACCCTGTGGATGACAAAGACAGACTCCCAGTGAATGAAGCAGATGCTTAGGTTACATCATCGTCTATTGGGTGGTTGAGGGGTTCAAGTTTTGTCGGGGAGGCGGGCGATGTGCGTGGCAATGCTTCGGAGAGATATTCACCGCTGAGGTCACGGAGAGCGCAGAGGAAGACGGGGAGGGGGAGGTATCCGCAGATTGCGCAGATGACACAGATTTAAGAGATGCGTGCAGGCACACCCTTTTTCATCTGCGCAATCTGTGTAATCTGCGGATCACTTCTTTGTCTCCACATCATCGATCGATAAGCCTCACGATTTTCCGGCGGTAACGGCAGGCTGCGGGATCGTTGGGACCGGGTCAAGCCCGCGTCCTGTTTATCCGTCATCTGGCCGGGACGGTCCGCTCCAAAGTCCCCCCCCGGCCCCGGAAGCTTGGATGAAGTTTCATCCGTTGCTTTTCCTGGGGCCGGGTTCCCGGTGGTGTAGCAGATGGAATCTGACACACATCCGGGGGTGGGGGCAGCCCGCGAGTCCCGGTCCTTTTAATCTTTGGATACTCAGGGGAGCTGACGACCGTCGCCGTGAGGTTGTCGGCAGGTGTGACTGAAAATTAAGTCACGCCTCCACTGTTGGTGGAAATGACGAGGTTGTGCGCACGGATGTGGTTTGGCGATGCGGCGGATGGGGTGTAAGGCGTGGGATTCACGGGGGCTAACGGGATGTGCGTTGTGGCGCATTTTACATTGGAGAAGCGTTGGAATTGTGCGCACGAAGGTGGTATATGTACTTATCTCCTTTGTTCATGCCTCTATTTCCCCCGGAGCTTTCCGGTCCCTATAGAAGAAGGCGTCGTCAATGCACATATACTGATCAGGCACCAACATCATGTCGCTATTTAGGCCGTTAGAAAATGATAGTACTCGTACTCTAGTCCCTGATCGCATAACTTCCTGCACCACGGGCACAAAATCGCCGTCACCTGACACGATGCAAATCTCGTCTATATTTTCGGTCCTTCCGGGATTATCGTGGGTATAGGTCCAAACCGCCGCAGTGGAAGTAGATGGCGGTCTTGAAGTGTTCGCGGTTGCGGAAGCCGGCGGCGAGGCGTTTGATGGTCATGATCTTGCTGTTGAGGCCTTCGGCGA
>JAJRRS010000111.1 GCA_024279275.1 Planctomycetota bacterium
GGCGTGACCCGCGGCTGCGTCCAATTACTCGACCGCGACGAACTCCAAGGCGTCATCGCGCACGAGTTCAGCCACATCCTCAACGGCGACATGCGCCTGAACATCCGACTCATCGGCGTCCTCCACGGCATACTCGTCATCTCTCTGATCGGCCAAGTCGTTCTCCGCTCCGTCATGTATTCCAGCATTGCCGGACGACCGCGATCGAGCAATAAAAAAGAGGGCGGGGCCCTCCCCATACTGGCTCTCGGTGTCGCCCTGCTGGTCATCGGCTACGTCGGGTACTTCTTCGGCGGACTCATCAAGGCGGCCGTCTCACGCCAACGCGAGTTCCTCGCCGACGCCTCCGCCGTCCAGTTCACACGATACCCCAAAGGCATCGGCGGCGCACTTAGAAAAATAGGCGGACACGCCTTCGGCTCAAACGTCATCAACCCAAAAGCCAACGAGGTCAGCCACATGTTCTTCGGGCAGGGCGTCAAGAGCTGGCTCGGCGCAGCATCCGCAACTCACCCCCCGTTGGATCAACGCATCCGCCGCATCCAGCCCGACTGGGACGGCAACTTCGCCGAAGTCTCATCCCCCAAACGCAGTCAAAAAATAGCCACCCACACACCCGCAGACAACGCGCATCGCCGAGCCAGACTTCAAGCCGCGATGGGTATCTCGGCTATGACCGGGGAGCCGGGGGAACCGGGGGAGCCTGTGCAAGCCGCCACAGATAACAACGCGCCAACCGCGCCACCCGCGATCGATCAACTCGGCAGCCTGACCGAACAACACATCGCTTACGCCGCCACACTCATCGAATCCATCCCCGATGAATTAACCGACGCCGTGCATAGCACCTTCGGCGCCTGCACCGTGGTCTACGCCCTGCTCCTGGATACCGATCAAGACATCGCATCAAAACAAACCCAGACCCTGCGTGAGCTCTACACTGAGCCGATCGCCGACGCCACCACCAAGCTACGCCCAGCGATCAAACGGATGGACGCCTCCGCAAGACTTCCCTTGATCGACATGGCCATGCCCGCACTGCACGAACTGTCCCCTGACCAGTACAGCGTCTTCAAGCAATGCGTCACCCAACTGGTCGCCCAGGACAACAAGATCGACCTGTTCGAGTGGACCCTAAGCCAGATACTCATCCGCCGACTCGCCCCAGCCTACGAACCCGGCCGACGCACCGATCCTCGCGTCCGATTCTATTCACTCAAACCCATGAGCCAGCACCTCTCGGTCCTGCTCTCCACCCTCGCTCGCTACGGCCATCAGGATGCCCAACAAGTCCAAGCCGCCTTCACCGCCGGCACGAATAAACTCGCCCTGAACCCACCACCAAAACTCGCACATAAATCTGATTGCGACCTGCACCACCTCAGCGATGCTCTACAAGCCCTGTTAGAAGTCAACGCAAGAGAAAAACGCAAAGTCATCCACGCCTGTGCCGCCTGCGTCGTGGCCGACCACCAAGTCACTCTCGCCGAAGGCGAACTCCTCCGCGCCGTCGCCGATTCCCTGGGCTGCCCCATGCCCCCCATCCTCCCCGGCCAGCCGTTGGCATGATCTCAAGGCTTAACACCCGTGGATTCATCTGCACCAGCGTTCTAAGTTAAGATGTAGGCCTCACGACACGACGGGTCTTCTCTTAACGGGGTTCGATGATGAGTGATACAAATCGATCGAGGCTGCTTCAGTTACTGCTCATAGTGTTCTGCGCCCTGGGCTGCGTGTCCGCATCCCACGCAGCGATCCCCCAGGCAAACGACCCCGACGCCTACACCGAAAAACAATTCCGCCTTGACCTGCTCGACTACAACAAACGATCAATGTCACAGGCCTACCTGAAAATCGGCAAACGCGACCCCAAGTGGGACGACCTGGTGGTCGAACTACTCGACGCCCAGGCAGTCCAATACACCAATAGCAGAGTCTTCCACAAAGCCCGCGTCCCCGTCGAGGTCTCCAAAGAGCGTAAAACCCAGATCATCAAGCAGCTCAAAGAACTCAACTGCGACGACCCGTATGTGCGCTACATCATCTTGTTAAACAGCAGTAGCAAGGAAGAAGGCTACCGCGATAGTGTTCTCGATATCTGTCTAGAGATGTCTGGCAGCAAGTACCCTGCGAACTGTAAGCGATCCGTCTACTGGCATTTTGCAAGCTACTTACAAAGGCAAGGCCTTGAAGAAAAATCTGCCGCCCTGGTCCAGCAATGGATCGACCTGATCTGTGAATCCGTGGATGACCAGAGCCTGGCCTTGGAGGATCAGTATTTCATGTTCCGCATGTCCCAGGACGAGATCAAGAGCCAATGGCTCCCCCGCTGGCAGGAAGTCTGTGAGCGTATTGAAGGCAAAGAGGTCGCAAACCCCTGGCTCGCCAACGCCATCATCGGCTTCTATCACGCCGAGGCGGCATGGGAACTCCGCAGCCATTCCTACGACTACACCGAGCAACACAAAGGCTGGGACGATTTCGTTAACCACCTGAGCGTGGCTCACGATCACCTGGTTAAGGCCTGGGAACTCGCCCCACATATCCCCGTGGTCTCGTACAAGTTGATCAAGATTTCCGTCTGCCAGTCTGCCGGAGAAGAGCGTCTGTGGTTTGATCGCGCGGTTGATGCGCAGGTCGATTACTACCAAGCGTATTCTTATTACTTGTGGGCGTCCCGGCCGAGGTGGGGCGGCTCACTGGATCAGATGTACGCCTTCGGCGTGGAGTGCCTGGACACCGGCCGATTCGACACACGCATCCCGGAGTTTTTCTATGAAGCCATGATCAAGCTGCATAAAGAAGCCGACGGCTACAGCTACTGGCACGAGTCGGGGGTGTACGAAAACTTCATCAGGTATTACGAACATAAAAAACACGAACCCGACAGCCGCAGCAGTCCCCAGTGGTGGGATTCGATGAAAGTCGCGATCGGTTGGCGCCTGGGAAAATATGAACAGGCCGCACAACTGATGGATCAGCTAGGGGATGACTTCATTATCAAGGTGTTCTCCAAGCTCAGCGGCGAGCCGGTCCTGGCCGCAAGCGAAATCTATGTACGCATCAACCCGACCACCGACGCCGCCGCTGACAGTGCCGAAAAACTCTGGGGCCAAAAACGACACCGCCGCGCTGCGGAACTCTTAGACGCCACTCTCCTGGATCTGGCCCCCGACGACCCAGCCCGGGTGTACCTGGAAAACAAAGCAGCTCAATCCAGATGGAAACACCGCAGCGAGCAGGGCGTCTGGGCCAACCTGCTGGGACGAAACGACCTGGGCGGCTGGGATGTCGAACGCGGCGCATGGTCGATGGATAACCAAGGCCGACTCACCGGCAACTCATTGGACAACGGCCTCGCCGCGGTCTGCCGACTGAAATTCGGCTACCGCTACGAACTCAAAGCCAGCCTCGAATGCCTTCAAGCACCCGACCCCCAGCAAGCCAACGGCGGAGTGCTCATGGCCTACCAGGTAAACGGGTCCAAGGCTTATCACCGTGACATCCTGCTCTTCCCCGAACAACAATCAATCCTCGCAGCACGCACATTCAAGTACGCCACCGAATCCTACCCCGCTGAACTACAACAAAAAAACACCTTCCACCTACAAGTATGGGATCGTCACGTCCGGCTCACCGTCAACGATGTGGTGGTCATCGAACACCGACGCATGCCAAGGAAATTATCCCGGACCGTTTACCGCTTCGCACTGGGTGGGTATTACAATGAACCCGGCGCAACCATCCGCTACGACCAACTGAAAATCAGACGCCTGCAACAACGCCCGGATTGGCTTGACCTCCCGACACACACACCGAGCAACACAGAAGTATCACGCTGATGCAAGTCAATCTAAACACGATCAAAAAACAGATGTGCGACGTCGGCCAACGGATCTGGCAACGCGGCTACTGTGCCGGCAACGAGGGCAACCACTCCGTTCGCCTCAGCCCGGATCGTTTTCTTTGCACGCCCAGCGGGATCAGCAAGGGGTTCCTCGAGCCGGACGACATGGTGGTAGTCGATAGCGAGGGTGTCGGCGTATTTTTCAGTTCCAAAGGACGTCAGCCGACCAGCGAAATCAAGGTCCATCTGGCGATCTACGACGCACGCCCGGATGTCAACGCCGTGATCCACAGCCACCCGCCCCACGCCACCGCCTTCGCCATCTGCGATCAACCTCTACCATCGGGCATCCACCCCGAAGCCGAGTTGTTCCTGGGCGACGTCCCCACCGCACCCTACGCCACCCCCTCCACACAGGCCGCCGCCGACGCCGTCGCCTCCGTCATCACCCCAACAACCAACACCATCCTCATGGCCAACCACGGCTCCGTCACTTTCAGCGACACCCTCTTGGACGCCTACTACAAACTCGAAATCCTCGACGCCTACTGCCGCCTGCTGCTACTGGCCAGGCAAGCCGGACAAGTCAGGCCGCTTAACGAATCTCAGCTCCAGGAACTGCGTGACCTCAAAGCGAAGTTGGGCTGGTAGTCAGCCCACGATCGCCCTCACCTCACCTCACATCTTCGGTCGTCGTCCTGTCGACGCATACGCCACAGCAGATAGCCCACAGGTCACAACCCCGAACCCGTGTATGAATCCATGCACGAATCCATCAAAATTCTATTATGGCTTTTTTAATAAAGCCATAATGATGGATCAATCTTTTTATTATGTTATAAATATATTATATTAATATCTGGATGTGATGAATCTACGGCTTCACCCGATGCGTTTGCCCCACCCCCGAACGCCCCAATTCCGGGGGTGGCATTGCCAATCGCACCGCGATGGGGTAAAAAACACCATCGTCCCGGGTGGATGACGCACGGAAGCAAATAACATCAGGGGTTTTAACATGAACATGAACATCAAAAATCTGACCACCGTTCTCGCGATTGTGTGTATGGGCACCGCTATCGGTTGCCAGAGGCGGGCCAAGCCCGAACTCGCCGCCGTCCCACCGCCGGTTGAACCCGTGCAGGTGCAGGACTACCCGTATCAATCCCAAGACGTGCAGTTCGAGTCGGTCGCACCGGTCGGCCAGGCACCCCAGCCGATGGTCACCCCCATCGCACCACCGCCCGCCCAAGCGACCTACACCATCCAGAAAAACGACTCACTCTGGAAGATCGCAGAACGGCACTACGGCAGCGGTCAACGCTGGACCGACATCGTCGCCGCCAACCCAGGCCTCGAACCCAAAAAACTCCCCGTCGGCAAAACCATCGTCCTGCCCTAAAAACCAAACCGCACACGCTTCCACACCGCTCCGGTCCTCCCGGTTCACCGCCCCCCAACGGAGGTCGCTTCAGCGCCCGTGTCTTAACCTGCGCCCACCCAATCCAACCTCCACGACCCCAGCCTCTTCACATCATAAATCATCAATCAGCAACCGCAGGTCCGCGAAGCGAAATCACACATCCCCAACACCTCACCACCGATCCCCACCCCGCAGCGCCTCCTCCAACCGATCCATATATTCATCCCGGGATAACTCCACCACACCAAACTGCTCCAGGTGCGGATTCACAAACTGCACATCCAGCAACCCAAACCCCCGACGACGCAGATGCTCCACCACCGCCACCAGGCAAACCTTCGACGCATCCGTCGCCCGATGAAACATCGACTCCCCAAAAAACACACCCCCCAAAGCCACCCCATACAGCCCGCCGACCAGTTCTCCCGATTCGCACAGCTTACTGCCAGCCCCTTCCCCAGAACTTCCGGGGGAACTACTTCCGGGGCTATTTCCGGGGGCGGGGGCCCACGCCTCTACGCTGTGCGCCAAACCACCCCGATGCAGCTCGTTATAGACTTCAAGAATCTTCGGGCTGATCCAGGTGTCGGCATCACAAGCCCTGCGCTGTGCGCACGCCTGAATCACCTCCTCAAACGCCCGATCCATCGTCACCCGGTAACACCCACTGCGAACCCGCTTGCCAAGCGAACGTGACACCTTAAACCCATCATCTTCCAACGGGATCACCGCACGCGGGTCCGGGCTGTACCAACCAACCTCCCCATCACGCCCATCCGCCATCGGAAACGCACCCACACAATAAGCACGCACCACAAGCTCGGGCGTCAGTTCATCGTCTCGACAATCAGAGGAATCAGGCTCAGCCATGCCTAAACTGTAGCAGCACTCGCCCCGTGCAATCCCATCAAGCGACCATGGCCCCCCAAACCAACCCGCCCCGGCTCATACATCAGACATCTTCTCTGGCCGCCTATCCAGTCGGTGGGTAGGATGGCACAACCCTACCCCCACACCCGGAGGACCCGATGAAATATTTTCAATTTGTGACGGCCGCATTGATCCTATGCACGGCAAACGGATTTGTGTGGGCGGGGACCCCACAACGCGACTTACCACCAGATCAGGTCAATCAGGAATCAACCGAGGCAGAACCCGGAAGCGTCGTAAATGAGGACGAAACCTATGAAGCGAGATTACACAGACTAGCAGCAATGGGGGACGCTGATGCGCAGTATTCACTAGGCGCGGGGTATCGCTTTGGCATTGATGTGGAAAAAGATGAAACCGAGGCGGTGAAGTGGTACCGAAAGGCTGCACAGCAGGGCAATATTGATGCGCAGGCCAGCCTCGGCTCCATGTACAATTACGGTGAAGGCGTAGCCGAAGACGACACCGAAGCCGTGAAATGGTATCGCCTGGCGGCACAGCAGGGCGACGCCAGCGCCCAGTATTTCCTTGGATTTATGTACGAGTTTGGTGAAGGCACATCCGTGAATTACGTCGAGGCAGTGAAGTGGTACCGCTTGTCTGCAGAGCAGGGGGATGACACAGCCCAGTGGTGCCTTGGCGGGATGTACTACTTCGGCCAAGGTGTTCCGGTAGACAATACCCAGGCACTTAGTTGGTATCGCAAGTCGGCGGAGCAGGGGCACGCTTCGGCTCAGCATAGTCTTGGCAATATGTATGTTCTCGGAGAAGCCGTGGCCCAAGACGATGTTCAAGCGGCGAAGTGGTATCGCAAGGCAGCGGGGCAAGGAGACGAATGGGCTCAACATGAACTTGGCAAAATGTTCGCTAGCGGCAAAGGCGTGGCTATGAACCGCATCCGAGCGCTGAACTGGCACCGCTTGGCGGCCGAGCAGGGATACGATTCGGCACAGAACAGCCTTGGCGAGATTTTCGCTAAAGGTGAAGGGGTGCCCGAAAATGATGCTGAGGCGGTGAAGTGGTTTCGCTTGGCAGCGGAGCAGGGAGACAAGTGGGCGCAGAACAACCTGGGTGACATGTACGTTATGGGTGAAGGGGTGGCTAAGGACTATGTCCAAGCGATGCTCTGGTATAGAAAGGCCGCTAAGCAGGGCCACGTTAAGGCAAAGCTCAAAATTGAAAGGTTATTCGCCAATGCAACAGAGGTACCAGACTTCTCCGGCGAAGAGGTTGACCTGCTTCACAAATCTGCAGAGAGTGGAGATGTAAACGCACAGCTCCTATTGGCCATGATGTACGACTACGGTGTAAGAGTGGCTGAGGATAACGCTTTGGCCCATCAGTGGTATCGAAAGTCAGCGGATCAAGGATACGCAGAGGCACAGACCCTGTTGGGCTGGATCTACGAATACGGCGATGGTGTCTCCGTAGATGCGAACGAAGCGGTGAAGTGGTATCGCAAGGCGGCCGATCAGGGGCACGTGATCGCTCAAGTCGAATTGGGCCGAATCTATGACGATGGGGAAAAAGTCCCCGAAGATGACGTCGAGGCTGTGAAGTGGTATCGCAAAGCCGCTGACCAGGGAGATGCGGATGCGAAATTGCTCCTCGGTACCATGCACGAATATGGCGAGGGTGTTCCCAAAAGCGATTCCGAAGCCGCAAAGTGGTATCGTCAAGCCGCAGAGCAGGGTCTATCACTTGCTCAATACTACCTTGCGGCGATGTACAACAGCGGTGAAGGCGTGCCGCAGGATGAAGTTCAAGCCTACGCATGGTTCCATCTCGCCCGGCTTGGTGGTGACGAGAATGCCGATGGATTTATCTTGAGCCTTCAACCTCGCATGACCCTCCAGCAGATCACCGAGGCCAAAGAACTGTCCCGCGAGATAGGCGAACGCATCGAAGCGAACAAGAAGAACGCTAAGAACACCGCCAGCCAATGACGCCCCACGCCCAAACGTCAAGCCCGTGTCTTGATCCAAACCAACGTATCTAAGTATTTCATCTGCGGCCCAAACGCCACACGATGCTGAAAAGACGTGAAAAAATGGCCAGGGGCGGACTTGAACCGCCGACACCTGCATTTTCAATGCAGTGCTCTACCAACTGAGCTACCTGGCCCCGTGGCCACCCCGGTCCCCCGGTCCCCCAGCCCCTCGTCCACCGGCCCCCGACATCCGGGGGGGGGCAAACCAATCAAGCGACTAAGGTTATCGCCGCGCTGGGCTGTGTCAACCTCGACCCAGCGCAAGAACCCCTTCACCCACGCACCCGCCCCGCCCCTCGGCGGAAGCCGCGTCAACCGCCCCACATATCTTCACCTCCCACCCAAAACCACCACTCCCCCCAACGCCGAACCTGAGCCTTGCGAAGGTTTGGGTTCCCGCTCCCTCACCCCCCGGGGGGATCGCAAACCCGCGCGTTGCCCCCACAAACCAGGTCGCCCAAACGTCCTCCTTGTTTCGCAAACCACCGCACGGGCCATTCATCCGATGGGCATTACCGCAACGCAGTTTTCACCCACGCACCCGCCCCGCCCCTCGGCGGAAGCCGCGTCAACCGCCCCACATATCTTCACCTCCCACCCAAAACCACCCCTCCCCCCAACGCCGAACCTGAGCCTTGCGAAGGTTTGGGTTCCCGCTCCCTCACCCCCCGGGGGGATCGCAAACCCGCGCGTTGCCC
>JAJRRS010000112.1 GCA_024279275.1 Planctomycetota bacterium
GCCGTCGCAGCAGAGGCGTACCAGACGGTTGGCGATCACCACATCAATCGGATCACCCATCGCGCCGAGCTTGCCGCCGGATACCGGGCATGTCGTAAGCGGGTAGTCTTGCATCTGCTGTTGTTTGACCGCCTCGTCCAGTTTGCCAAGGTAGTTCGCCGGGTTGTCTTTGAGGTCGCCTTTGCAGCCGGGGCAGCACAGACGTACCAGCCGGTTTTTGTAGACAAAGTCCACCGGGTCGCCCATATCGCCGCCGATCTTGTCACCCGAGACGACGCAGGTTTCTAATGGGTAGTACGGCAACTGCTGCTCGATGATCATCTCGTCGATCGCCGCCAGGTATCGGCTCGGGTCTTTCTTAAATGCCTCGACCGAATCCGTGCTGCCAAACCGCAGCTCCCGCCCCTCGTGATCGATCACGATCACCTGATCCAGTTCGGGTAGCTCGTCCATCGTGACGGGATCGACATCGAGCGTATAAGGATCGCCCACCGGCTCGGCGGACTGTGTCACGGCGGGTTGAGACGCAGCGGGTTGCGTTGCGGCACCGTCCTGGTTCTGTGCCCATGCGATCGGGGTTGTGCAAGTGAATAACAACGCGGCAACAAGTGTGGTCAAGGGACGGTGTGGGATAGAAATCATAGATCTGCTCTCCATGTGGGAAGAAGGAACGAATGTTACGTGACTAAGTTAAATACGAACGAACAGGCACCACCGCGGCACAGTTTGGCCTCGGAGACATCCGTAGTAGTGTAGAAGGTGCGGGCTAGATCGTCAGGAGACAACGCAGGGCGCGCAGAGAATCTCCGCCGAAGTCATCTTGGGATTGAGATATGTTGCCGTGATAAGGCGATGCGAGATCAAGCCCAAGGCTCATCTGTACTGAATTGGGCAGAGAGATTGAATCAGGGGAATTCGAGCGGGTAATAGACCCCAGCAAGGTCGATGAATTATCGAGTGCGAGGTCCGTGTTTTCGCAGTCGGGGCAGTCGCCGGGTGCGTGATCCTGGTCCGGCGTGGACCCCGGCGTATGCGATGATCCCGGGGTCGGCTGTCGATGGCACATGCCTCGGTTGGATGATGTTTGGGAGGTAGCGGTTTCGCCGGTCGCATACATAACCATGCCGTTGCCTGGGCCAGCAGATTCGCTGGATATGCAGCAGCACACCATCGGCCCGATAGCGACCACAAGGGCGATCAACACTCGGAATGTCAGGGACAGGATTGCCATGGTTCTATGACTATAACGACTCAACGGTGGTGAATGTTCAATGGGGCCTCTGAATAACCTGTCGTTGCGCGTGATTCGGGTTTGTCACGGCGGGTAAAGCGACCTCCGCCGGGGTTATTCAGAGGTCCCCAATGTAATTCGGTATTCTTCGGATAGGCCGGTAGACGCTGGTTAAGCCGCTCCCTTAAACCTTTGTGAGATAAGGCTATCGGGATTTCGAGGACAGGTGTAATTCCCTCTTTTAAGGCCTTGGAAGGGTGCTGCTGGCACAGTCAGCCAACGCAAAATGCCGCGCTATTTAAGTCCTGTCTATCTCAAAAAAGTACCCCCAACGGGAGTCGAACCCGTGTTTCCAGGATGAGAACCTGATGTCCTAGGCCACTAGACGATGGGGGCGTCTTGGCGAACCGTAAAGAATAGGGAGTTTTGTGTAGGCGTCAAGGAATCTGATAAAAGGCCTTGCTTTCAGGCAAGGGATCGGCACTTGGGGCCGATTCAGGCCCGGCGGCGGAGCTGGTCTCCAGTCAGGCCAAGGCCCGGGAGGTGCGGTGCCAGTTCTTGCAGAAAACGTTTGCCGTCCTTGGCATAACCGGCGGTAGGTTTAAGGTCGTGGACTCTCGATGTGAAATAGTGATTCAGCCGGGCCATGAGTAGCTCGCGGGTGTACTTGCTCACCATCGACGCCAGCGCCACCGGGAGATTCTGCTCCTCTGCATCGACCTGGAATGAGACTTTCATTAAGCGGGCTTCCCCGGACTGGCTTGATAGCTCGTATGAAGAACAGCTCGGCGATTCCCCAATCACGTCCACCTGCACATCGGGAAAACTTTGAGACAAGACTTCGCGGTAGCGCGTCCGTCCCCCCTGCCGATCAACAACAACGGTGGGGCGGTGTTGGCCGTAGGTTTCCCACACATGAAGCAGGTGCCCAGCCACAAAGGTAAAGCTTAACGACGCCTTGGATCGCGTTACAGAAACCATCTGGTTAAACCGATCCTCGAATACCACCGCCGCGCCCAGCCCGCCCAGTTGTATACCGATGCGCTCAGCACACGACCCGAGCATCGACCCGGCGATCGCGAGTTCGCCTTGCGTGGTGGTGGTTGGGAGTGTTTGCCAGGGGTGATCCTCTGTCGCCTGATACCAAGGCAGGTCGGTCAATGATTGGTGGGTTGTCTCGCCGAGCATGTCCAGCCATTGATCTAGTGTTTCTGGGCGATCCGCATTCAAGCCCGCGAACGCCAGGCATCCGGTTTCCAAATGGCGTATCCCGGCAGCCTTGGTCTTGAGCTTCTTGGAATCGTTCACCACGATCCGACCAGCTCGGCCAGACAGGCGCTTGCAAACAGCTTTACTCAACCTCCGCCAAAGGTCCGGCACCGGTGCATCGTGGTCCAGTGCAGGCACGATAAAAACCGACCGCCCGACCACCAACGGCCCAAGCACCGGCCCATATCCCGCCTCATCAATACCCGCATACACAAACATCACCACCACTATAACCACCCACCCCCCAGCCTCTGCAAACCCATCTGCGGGCTTCATTAATCAGCTTCGCGGTCAAGTCCCATCGGTTAGCTGTCCGATAAGCCCGTAACAGGCGATCGATGGGTGTCTATCTATATAGGTAGATGCCATCGATGCCGGATCTAAACCAGGACTCACCGCTTGACCACACTGCAAAACAATATCATCACACCCCCGGACAAACGCCGCCGCCGCGCCGCCGTCGTTGTCTACCGAATCCGCAAAGGACGCACCGAGTTCCTGCTCGTCTCCCGCAACAGCGACCGCAACCAGTTCGTCCTCCCCGGCGGCCACATCCACCCCGGCGAAACCCCCCAGCAAGCCGCACAACGCGAGTGCTACGAAGAGTCCGGCGTCCATATCGACGTGCAATCTCACCTCTCCCAATACAACCACATCAAACGCCGAGGCAACGTCAAACCCACACGCGTCTACCTCGCAACACCCATCTCAATCACCCCCTCCCCCGAAGGCCGAGACACACACTGGGTCCGCATCAAAGACATCCTCCAAGGCAACCGCAACACACCCACCTACGTCCTGGACCTGCTCAAACGAGCCAACAACCGCCTACCCAAACCCGCCCGCGCCGCCTGAACACTACGGCTCGGTAGCCGGTTCGGGAACAGCAAGATCGGGGGTATGCGCTTGGGGAGGCGGCAAGGCCTTGGGGTTGGTTTTCGTGGTATACCACATATTGGGGGTGCCTCAGGTTCAACTTGTGCAGAATCGCCTGTTTTTAGGGATTTGGGGCTGAACAATGGTTGCTATTCGTGTTAACTAGGGGTATTGTAATAGTCTGGATGGGAGAAGTAGGGGGATCGTAAGGGTAGGCGTGGCTGCCTGCCGGGGTTAATCGGACTTCTAATTCACACAACCTGACTCTCCCCGTCGATAGGATGTTTGGGAAACCCGGCCTCTTCTGATGGGATCTGCTATGACACTTGAGCACTCGCCTAACGTCGGCGGAGAAACCCTCGCAGACGTCCAGAGAGATTACGCCAAAACGAAGGATGAAACGAGATCCGAGTGGGCCTCAATTGTCGATATGATCCGGGAGTACCGGGTTGATAAGCCCATCAAAAACACCACGTATGAGCACGCGCTGCAGTTGACGGATCAGATGTTGCTAAACACCAAGCATCACTACCGAATGGTCACGGGGGGGTACGGCGATCACTTCATTGAGACGTTGTGTGAGTCGTTTCACGCGATGCTTCGGCGCCTTCGGGCCAACAACGGTAAAGCCCAGATCATCATCGCGAATACAAAAGATCGCCCGCGATGCCTGAGCGTACTGGCTGAAGAATTCTCCGATGTGCTGGAAATCGCTTACGTCCGAGCGAATAAGGGATCGTTGAGCCACTTCATCGTTTGCGATGATGATATGGTTCGGGACGAGAACCCGCACGATCCGTTTACCTCTGAGGACAAGGCCGAACGGGTGCATGCAGATGTGTATTTCAGCAGCAAGGCCAGAGCCGGAACGTTCACTACGATATTTGACAGCATATGGGATGTCACCCGGGGACTTGTTAGCGGGCGATAGCACTCTGCCCGGGGTTTGCGGGCCACATCAAGGGAACGCATGGACCTTTTTACGGTCCTTCCGGGATTATCGTGGGCATAGGTCCAAACCGCCGCAGTGGAAGTAGATGGCGGTCTTGAAGTGTTCGCGGTTGCGGAAGCCGGCGGCGAGGCGTTTGATGGTCATGATCTTGCTGTTGAGGCCTTCGGCGACGC
>JAJRRS010000113.1 GCA_024279275.1 Planctomycetota bacterium
CGTCGGGCTGGCATCTATGGGATGTCCCCGACCACGCAGCTTCGCAGGCAGACCCGATCCAGATGATGACCCGACAAATGATGACCGAACCCCGCGGCGTCCTGATCTCTTCGGGCCGGGTGTTTTCACTTCTAGGCTGGATGAATCCCAGACAGAACCTCCCCAGCCTGGCCCCCGGCGGTGTATCGCTCGTGGGCATCGACGCCCAGGCCGGCCAGGAAATCTGGCGCGTCAAACCCTGGGAACTCGACCCCGCATTAGAAAAAGCCTCGTTCGACGGCACACCGATCGGAAGTGACGGCCGAGTCTACACACTGGTCAAGCGCGTCCAGGTGTCCGGCCTGCACGACCTCTACCTCACCGCCGTAAGCGAAATCGACGGCCAACTAATCTGGCGCAGACACCTCTCCAGCAGCTCAGCACAGGGCAACTACAACACAGGCCCATTAGCGCGGATGGTATTGCATCAGGGTCACGTCTACGTCACGGACAACCGCGGAACCATCTGCGCACTGGATGCCCGAACCGGAACTATGCGCTGGCTGACGATCCTCCCAACCGTGGTCCCCAACAGCCCGCGCGGCAGGCGCGTCGTCATACCCATCAAAGACATCCCCCCCCCCGTCATTGTTAAGGCCGGCATGATCGTGCCACCGATCATCGCCAGTGGTCCGCATGTGTTGCTTGATATCCAAACCGGCCAAGTCCTACGCAACCTGTCAGAAAAATACTGGCAGAATATCCAGACGTGTTACCCCGCAGGCAAAAATATCCTGGCCCTGGGCGCACAGGTCACATGCTTTGACGGAGCCACGCTCAAACCTCTCTGGCGCACACCGCTTAACCCCGCGATCTACGGCACGGTCCAAGGCCGACCCGCCGTTGACCTCCGCATGGGACCATCCGCCACATCGGCTAACTCCCCAAAAATCCAAACCCAAGGCGTCATCGTTCTGAATACCGACCGCCGATTGATATCCCTGAGCCTGGCTGATGGCAAAATCCTCGCCGACGCGCCGATCGCTTCGCCCGGCAACGTCATACTTGCCCCAGGTCAGGTGCTGATCGCCGGCGCAGAAAGCCTCAAAGGCTATACCGACTGGCCCATCGCCCACGACCAACTCACCTCAAGAGCTACGCACTCCCCGCAAGACCCCCAGCCCGGCCTGGCGCTGGCACGCCTTGCGCTACGCACCCGGCGCGACTCCGCTGTCCTCGAAGGCATCGACCTGGCGCTGGCCTCCCTTGACGTTCCGCTATCCACCACCGAGCAAGAAGACGCCCGCCAGCGCAGCGTGTTTGCCCCTCTACGAGAAATCATCGACCCCACCAGCGGCGCGGGAATCGATCTACGCGGCGAACTCTTAGACCGCATGGCCACATCGACCGCCACACCCCGCCAAGAAGCCGCCTATCAATTAACCCGTGGCCTATATCTCCAAGAACGTGGCGAACCCACCCGCGCCGTCGAGCATTTCCAGGCCGTCCTCGCAGACAAATCCTTATCCGCCGAACTCTACACCCAAGGCCGCGCCTCAATCCGTGCCGGCCTGCAAGCCCAACGACTCATCAAATCCCTCATCCAGGCGCACGGCCCAGAGGTCTACCGTGACTACGACCTCTTAGCCGAGCATGAGCTTGAACAACTCATCGCACGCGGCGTCTCCGATGCGCAGCGATACGCCGACCTCGCCGACCGATACCCGTTAGCGGCCTCAGCCAACAACGCAAGACTCTACGCCACCGACCTCTACCATGAACAAGGCCGAGTCATGGCAGCGATTCGCCAGTTGCAAACCGTTTACCTAAATACCGATTCGATAGAAATACTATCCATGTCCGCAGGCCGGATCGCCCGGATGTACCTGCAGCAGGATCGCCCCGACCTCGCCCGAAGTTGGCTCCGCAGGGTGAACCGCGAACACGCTGGGCTTGTCCTTACTCGCAGCGATCAGCCCGTGAGCATCTCATTCTGGCTCTCAGAATTGACCGCCCAACTCTCGGTCGACCGTGAACTTCCGCGCATAGACCTGCCTCTTTCCACGCCCAGATTGATCGCGGGCCGACCGATGCTCGCACCTCTTGCAAACGGCCCGCCACCACGCAACAAAATCTTGATGCGGGACGATCAATCAATCTGGATGCTGTCTTCGCAGGGTTTTTCGCAACTCTGGAATCAGCCGCTACCCGCACCCGACGCCCGCCTCCTGCTGATGGATGATCGACAGGTGCTCTGGTGGTCACAAGAAACCGCCCAACTCGGCGGGATAGATACCCAGACCGGCGAAACACTTTGGCCGTCCATCGACTTCGCCGCCGCCTTAAATCAAGCGGGTTCCTCGATCCGACGCATCGACCATCGCACACGCCCGCAGATGGAGTTTGCCCAGATACTCGGCGGAGCCGGCCTACGCAATCCCAGGATTAATAACATCAGAGTCAACCCAGGCATGAATCCGAGGGCGGGGGTCGACGCACCACTCTCCGCCATCGACCTGACCTCCATCATCCTCGCCGACCGTCAAGGCCGAATCATCTGCATCGACCGACACACCGGCCAGATACGCTGGCGCAGATCAAGCACCTCCGACAACCTCACCGCATTAACCATCGGCGATGGACTCGTTGCCATCAGCGGGGCCAACTGGGCCGACACACAAGTCCAGCACGGCGTCATCACCCTCCTGGATATCCTCACCGGCGAACCTTTGGAATTACAAATACAGTCTAAAGACATCCCCACCTGGCTTGGCTTCGCAGACAACGGCCTACTCGTCATGGCCGCCAACAACATACTCACAGCCTACAACCCCGCCACCGCGCGAACCCAGTGGAGCTATCAATTACCACGGCAAGCCACCGTCCGACAGCTCTGGCTCGGCAGACGACTTCTCATCGCTTCGACCTACCAACAACAAGTCGGATCAGCCCTCGTCATAGACATCAGTAGTGGCGCGGTAGTCAACCAGGTCGCCATCCGCTCGGCCGCGGGACAAGCCAACTCCTTCGACGCGATCCAGGCACAAGCCCAATGGCAGGTCTTCACACCCATGCACGCCGTCGCCCTGAACCCCTCCGGACAAACACGCTGGGCCGACGCGATCTGTGCACCCATCGGCCACATGCTCATCCAACTCGTCGGCGAGCAATACGTCTGCTTCATCAGCCAAACCGGCACCCAAAAAATACTCACCCTCCCCCAAGCCAACGTCCCCGGACGACTGGAATTAGAACAAGCCATCCAACCCCTGATCGCCGCCGGACAACTCCGCGTTCAGGCCGGAGGCTACCGACTCTACCTCCTGAACCGAAACACCGGCACCATCCGCACCGACTCGCCCCTCCCCAGCCTACCCGGACCCATCGACCCCGCCGCCAGCATCTTCCTCGACGGCGCTTTACTCCTCGGCGTCGGCGATCAAACCCTGCTAATCCAGTCTCAAACCTCTCCCGATTGAATCGACCCCACACAACCGCTAGTATGCTCCACAACCCAACCGGAGCCTAACGATGACCGCCCAGACCGAAGCTGTTCTTTCCGCACAACAAGACGTGATCCAGTCCACCGACCCACAGATCGCCGAGCTGATCCGCCTGGAACAACAACGCCAGGACCAGACTCTCGAACTCATCGCCAGTGAAAACCACACCAGCCCAGCCGTCATGGCCGCCACCGGCTCTTGCCTCACCAATAAATACTGCGAAGGCTACCCCGGCAAACGCTACTACTCCGGCTGCGACTACTACGACGACGTCGAACGCCTCGCCATCCAACGCGTCACCAAGCTCTTTAACTGCACCTTCGCCAACGTCCAACCACACTCCGGCGCCAACGCCAACAACGCCGTCTTCTTCGCACTATTAGAACCAGGCGACACCTTCGCCAGCATCGTCCTCTCCGAAGGCGGACACCTCACCCACGGCTCACCCGTCAACCTCACCGGCAAGTGGTTCAAACCCGTCCACTACCCACTGATCTACGACGAGTCCGCACCAAACTTCGGCCACATCGACTACGACGCCGTCCGCGCAACCTGCCTCGAACACAAACCCAAGATGCTCATCTGCGGTTACTCCGCCTACCCACGCATCATCGACTTCCCCAAATTCCGCGAGATCGCCGACGAATGCGGCGCCATCCTCATGGCAGACATCGCACACATCGCCGGCCTCATCGTCGCCGACGCACACCCCTCCCCGTTCCCACACTGCCACGTCGTCACCACCACCACACACAAAACCCTCCGCGGCCCCCGTGGCGGCTTGATCCTCACCAACGACCAGGACATCGCCAAGAAAATCGACAAGGCCGTCTTCCCCGGCACTCAAGGCGGTCCACTCATGCACGCCATCGCAGGCAAAGCCGTCGCCTTCGGCGAAGCTCTCAAACCCGACTTCGCAGACTACGGCAAACAAATCGTCAAAAACGCAGCCGCCCTCGCCAAAGCACTCATGGACCACGGCTACTCACTCACATCCAACGGCACCGAAAACCACCTCATGGTCATCGACCTACGCAAAACCTCTGCCGACCTCACCGGCAAAGCCGCCGCGCTCTGGCTCGAACAATCAGGCATCATCGTCAATAAAAACACCGTCCCCAAAGACGAGCGTTCCCCCTTCCAAACCAGCGGCATCCGCTTAGGCACCCCAGCCCTCACCACCCGTGGCCTAAAAGAACCCGACATGCCCCCCGTCGCCGACCTCATGCACCGAGCCATCGCAAGCAACGGCGACCAAGACCTCATCAACAAAATCCGCGAAGACGTACAAGCCCTCTGCCAACGCTTCCCCATGCCCCACTAACCCGCGACAACTCCCAATATCCACATAAAACCGACCCCACCAATCCCCCGCGCCCCACCCACGCTTGCGGTTTAGCGCCCCCTCCCCGCCCCCTCCCACACCATATCAATCCCACCCGCCAGCGATCCCCTTTCCACACTGACCAAAACACACCTCACTCCCCGAACCATTACCATATAGCCCAGGGCGGAAGCCCTGGGTTTCTTCTTTATTCACTCGCACCGCCCCATGCACAAACCCCCCAACAACCCGTCCCCCCCAACTCCCCACCCAACGCCGCAGCCCAAGTGCAGCGAAGACCCCGGCAAATGCCTCATCATCATCCCCGCCTACAACGAATCCGCCAGCATCGCACAAGTCGTCAACGACCTGCGAACCCACCTCCCACACGCCGACATCTTAGTCATCGACGACGGCTCAACAGACAACACACACAAAGCCGTCCCATCACACACACCCATCCTCCGCCTCCCCTTCAACCTCGGCATCGGCGGCGCCATGCAGGCCGGCTACCGATACGCCTCCATACACAACTACGACATCGCCCTCCAAATCGACGGCGACGGCCAACACCCCGCCGACCAGGCACACAAACTCATCACCAAACTCACCGAATCCAACGCCGACCTAATCATCGGCTCACGCTTCCTCCCCAACGACAACGACAACGATCCCAACTACACCCCCCCAGCCACCCGCGCCGCAGGCATCGGCGTCATCCGCACCCTCGTCCGTCTACTGACCGGCCTACACATCACCGACTGCACCTCCGGATTCCGAGCCTGCAACCGCGACGTCATCAAAGCCTTCGCTCACTGGTATCCCGAAGACTACCCCGAACCCGAAGTCATCCTCCTCCTGCACCGCGCCGGATTCAACATCCACGAAACCCCCGTCACCATGCGACCACGCACCACAGGCCAAACCAGCATCCCCTTCCTCAAAGGCGTTTTCTATATCCTCAAAGTTACCTTCGCACTCCTGCTTGACCTCTCACGCAGCCCCTGGCCAAATAAGAAAGCGAATCAACCATGATTATCATCCGCAACCTCATCGTCCTCGCCATCGGCGCGACCATCCTTTTCATGGCCGTACGCTCCCTCCGCGCCGACCGACTCAAAGAACGCTACGCCATCATCTTCGTACTCACCGGCCTACCCTTCCTAATCCTCGCACTCTGGCGCGACGCCGTCGGCTACCTCGCCAACTTCCTCCAGATCGACTACCGCACACTCGCACTCATCGCCGTCACCATCTTCTTCATGCTCATGATCTTCAAGCTACTCTCCATCGTCAGCGTTCAGGAACGCCGCATCACCACCCTCGCCCAACACGTCAGCATCCTCATGCACAAGCAAGGCCTCACCGACCCCCCAGATGAAGACAACCAGCAATCAACTTCATAACCCACCCCAAAGCCCACTGATGCACCGCCCCGGTGCTTCGGTGGGGTATCCTACAAGTTATAAAAAAATATCGAAAACAAAAATCACGACACACTCAAATTTCTCCCCGCCACCCCCCCGACCCCCGACCCCCGACCCCAGACCCCAGACCCTAGACCCTAGACCCCCGACCCCAGACCCTAGACCCCCTCCCCCCATAATGCCCGACCCCCTCACCCAAGTCGCCGTCATCATCGTGGCACACAACAGCCGCGAAGACCTCCCCGACTGCCTCGCCGGGATGGACCGCTGGGCAAGCAATAAAATCAAGCTCCACACCATCATCGTAGACTGCGCCTCCACCGACGGCTCCCCCGACCTCATCCGCCAACAATTCCCCGACATCCAACTGCTCGAACCCAAAGAAAACCTAGGCTTCGCCGCCGGCAACAACCTCGCATGGGAACACATCCAACAGCAACTTCCACAAATCAAATACGTCGCACTACTCAACCCCGACACCGTCCCCCAACCCAACTGGCTCGACCCCCTCATCGACCACCTCGAATCCACCCCCCCCGAAGCCCACGTTCTCCGAACGTGGGATCCCCCTACACCCCACACCGCCCCCGGTATAGCAACCTGCCAACCCCTCATCACCCTCCACGACCAGCCCGACCACATCAACACCGCAGGCAACCAATCCCACTACCTCGGCTTCGGCCTGATCACCCAATACAACCAACCCATCCCCGACGATCTCACACCCAAACTCATCGGCTACAGCTCCGGCGCAGCCATGCTCGTCCGTGCCGACCTGCTTACAAAGCATGGCCTCTTCCAGAGCGAGATGTTCCTCTACTGCGAAGACACCGACCTCGGATGGAAACTCACACAACTCGGCTACCAACACCAACTCGTCCCCGCCAGCCGTGTCGCACACAAATTCAACCCCGCCGCCTCACTAAAACACTACTACTACCTCGAACGCAACCGCCTCTGGCTCCTGCTCATCTACTACAAACGCCGCACCCTCCTCCTGCTCCTGCCCCCCATCCTGCTCATGGAAGCCGGCCAACTCCTCTTCGCTTTGAAGCACCGACGACTCAGTGACAAAATCCGCGCCTGGGCCTACTTCCTCAACCGAAATAACCTCAAACACATCCGCCAGCAACGCCGAACCGCCCAACAAAACCGAACCATCACCGACAAAGACTTCACCAAACACTTCACCGCCACACTCGACCACCCCACACTCAAAGGCCCAATGGTCCGCTTCATCGCCAACCCCATCCTCGCCGCCTATTGGTCGCTCGCCCGCCGCCTGATATTCTGGTGAATCTTGTAACCCCCAAACCACGACCCCAAACAAAGGCCCCCCTTTGACCCAGTTGGCGGATAACCCCGTAGCCCAATCCCGCGCACAAGGCGTCATGCGCGCTTCGCTCGCAGGCGCACTGTTCCAAGGCATCTACGCCCTCTCCCAGTTCATCATCCTCGCCGCACTACTCCGATACATCGGCCCAGAACGCTTCGGCATGTGGACCACCATCTGGTCCATCGCCGCCTGGGGACTCGTCGCCCACCTGGGCATCGGCCACGCACTACTCACATCCTTAGGGAAAACCGCCACCGCCGACCCCCAACGCGCCGGACGCATCCTCACCGCCGCACTTCTTCTGGTCGGCTCAGTCTCTTTAGCTCTGGCCATCCTCACCGCGATCATCGCACCCCAGCTCGACTGGCCGACCCTCTTGAATGTCCATGACCCCCAGGCCGTCAGTGAATCAGGGCGCGTCGCCTTGCTCGCAATCCTGATGGCACTGGCGGGCCTCCCCGCGTCACTCGCCGGCACCGCGCTACTGGCCTGCCAACGCGGACGCGCTTCCTATGCCGCCATGATCGCCGCACATCTCGCGTGTGCCGCCGCCGTCGTCCTCGGCGTTAACCAAAATTGGTCACTAGCACTACTGACCTGCATCATCCTAAGCCCACCCATCATCGCGGGCATCGCCCAGTGGACTCTCCTATTGACCGGCCCCCACGCGATCCAACTACGCAAATGGGACCGCACCGTAGCACACGCCCTCATCCATACCGGCACCGGCTTCTTCATCATGGAACTCGTTGGCATCGGCCTCATGCAGACCGGCCCCATCATCATCGCACGACGCTTAGGCGCCATCGAAGTCACACCCTACGCCGCCATGTTCCGCCTCATCGGCCTCGTCCTCGCCATCTACACAGTCGTCGTACTCGCATACTGGCCCGCGTTCGGCGACGCCGCCCAGCGCGGCGACCACGCTTGGTTCACCAAAGCGCTAAGGTGGTCATTCTTAAAAACCCTCGCCCTCTGGATCGTCGCCGCCATCGGCATCTACTTCTTAGGCGACTGGTTCATCAACTGGTGGCTCGGCCCCGAAGCTCTCCCCACAACCCCGCTCAAAATCTGGATGATCGTTTTCGTCGGCCTACAAGGCCTCTTCCTCTGGATCACCACTCCCCTCAAAGGCCTCGGCCTGTTACGCAGCCAGGTCATCAGCGGCACACTCATGACAGCCATGTTTATCCCACTCGCTATCTACTTGTGCGACCGATACGCCGCAGCAGGCGTCCCCATGGCCCAGTCGCTCGTGATCCTCCTCATCGGCCTGCCTGTCAACGCACTCGTCCTCCGCCGCGCGTTCTCAAACAACGCAACAAGCAAAAACTCACCAGGGGATCCCCTTTGACCCCGGCCATCTTCGCCGTCGTCGCCACATACAACCGTAAGGCCTTGCTGCGCGAATGTCTCGACGCGCTTCAACATCAAACCCGACCACTCAAGCAGATCATCGTCGTCGATAACGCCTGCAACGACGGCACCGCCGAGATGCTCTCTAAAGACTACCCCGCCATCGACGTGGTCCATCTCTCCCATAACGCCGGCAGCTCCGGCGGCGTCCATGCCGGGATGAATCGCGCAATGGAACTTAACTGCGACTGGGTCTGGGTCATGGACGACGACGCCGAACCCGACAACGATGCCCTCGAACAACTCGCCAAACTGACCGACCGCAAAGACATCGCCGCCCTGGCGTGCCTGAAAGTAGATGCCCAAGGCAAAACCCTCTACCACCACCGCGGTTTCTTCACCTTCAACGAACTCCCGCGCCGAATCATCCGCCCCATCACCGAATCACAACTCTCAGAAAACCAACCCATCGAAATCGACCACGCCTCCTTCGTCGGCCTCATGGTAAACATCCACGCCATCCAAGCCGTTGGCCTACCCGACCCCAGACTCTTCCTACAATTCGATGATGTCGAATACTGCATACGCCTCCGCAGCTTCGGCAACATCCTCCTCGCACCACTAAGCCGAATCACCCACAAAGAACAAGTCCCCCCAAACACACGAAACCTGCGCCTCCTCGGCCAACCCTACCAAAGCATCCCCTACAACGACTTCTGGAAACGCTACTTCGTCTACCGCAACTTCCTCTGGCTCAGCCGACAACACAGCACAAGCAAACTAAAAATCATCGCCAGCCTACCAGCCCTTTACCTATTCCTTGTCACCGCGACTCTGATCTATGAAACCAGACGTTTTAGACGTATCTACACCCTGACTCACGCATTCATCGACGGCCTAATCGGCCGATTCGACAACACCAAACCCCGGCGATTGCTCTACAAGCAACCCCGCAAAACCGAACCGAAACACGACGGGCAGGGGGGTGACGCATGAACTGGTCCGTCGCAATGACAACCTACAACGGCGAACGCTGGCTCGATGACCAGTTACAAAGCATCGCCAAACAAACTCACCCTCCCGACGAACTCATCATCTGCGACGACGGCTCCACCGACGCCACCGAAAAAATCATCTCACGCTTCACCCAGACATCCCCCTTCCCCGTCCGCTTTTCCATCAACGATCAACGACTCGGCCCCGCTCAAAACTTCGCCCGCGCCATCAACCTCTGCCACAGCGACCTCATCGCCTTAGCCGACCAGGACGACCATTGGCATCCTGATAAACTTCATCGCCTCCACGACAAGTTCGCATCCAATCAATCCATCTCCCTTGTCTTCAGCGACCTGCAACTGATCGATGAATCATCTAACCCAACAGGCTCAACCCAATGGCAATCGCTCGGCTTCACCCCCCGACAACGTCATGCCTTTTCACAAGGCAAAGCCTTCGACCTCCTGCTCCGATACAACGTCGTCAACGGGGCCGCCCTGGCTTTCCGATCTTCACTCCGGGATGCCGTAACCCCGATACCCGAGGCCTGGATGCACGACGAATGGATCGCGTTGATCATCTCAGCCATCGGCCAAGTCGCCCTCATCGACGACACCCTCCAGGACTACCGCGTCCATACCGATCAAACAGTCGGCCCAGCAGCACGCGGATTCCGCACCCAACTCGCCTACGCCCGCGAACACATGAACGAAGCCTATTTTATAGAAATGCTGAATCGCACCCGCGCCGCCAGAGATAGAATCAAATCACTCCCCGATCAATCAGCCAGACCGGACGCCCTGGATTTACTGAACCAACGCATCGACCATTTCCAGACCCGCGTAAACATGCGCCGCCCCAGGACCTTCCGCCTGCCCCTGATCCTCCGCGAACTATACCAAGGCCGATACCACCGCTTCGGCTACGGCTGGAAAGGTGCCGCACAAGACCTGTTCCTACGCTAGAGCGACCCCCGATTACCCGTAACGGTTATTTCACATGAAGCGACGCGACTTGTCGCGCCAAACGGCAGTCAACCGCTACCCCTGCTTGGCTGTGGCGCTAAACCACATCCCCGCCCCGCAAAACCCACCCCCACAACAATCAATAACCTTTAGACCCCACAACAAAGCCCACTGATGCACCGTCTCCGGTGCTTCGGTGGGGTATCCCCCAGGCTTTTCACTAAACTCAATACTCTTTCCGCTGACGCGCCGGCGGGATATTCAACTGCTTGCGATACTTCGCCACCGTCCGCCGAGCGATCTCGATCCCGTGCTCCTTGAGCTTCTCAACCAGCGCATCATCAGACCACGGCTTCGCCTTGTCTTCCTCACCAATGATCTGTTCCAGCTTCGCCTGGATCGCCGTCCAACTCATCGCGTCCCCCGCATCCGTCTCGGTCCCGCCCGAGAAAAACATCCGCAACGGCAAAATCCCACGCGGCGTCTGCAAATACTTTTCATTCACCGCCCGACTCACCGTAGCCACGTGAATCCCCAGTTGATCCGCAACCAGTGTCATCGGCAAAGGCCTAAGCGCCTGCGGACCCTGCTCGAAAAACTCACGCTGCGCCTGCACCACCACACCAATCACCCGCAACAGCGTTGCCTTACGCTGCTGAATAGCATCAATGACCCAGCTTGCCGAGCGTATGTGGTTGTTTAGATAGTCGCGGGTCTTCTTGTCGATGTTTTTGTCTTTCGCATCGCGCGCATACTCCGCCCGGATCTGCAGCGTCGGCAGCCGCCCGTGCGTCAACGTGGCTGAATACGCATCCGTCTCCTCGTCATACTCGATCACCGCATCGGGAAAAATCAATCGCGGCGCATCATCCGCCAACAGCTTGCCGGGATGCGGGTGAAACTGCCGTAGATTGTGGATCGTCTCTTTGATCTGATCGATCGAAAGCCCCGTCGCCTTGCTGATCTTAGGCAGCCGATTCGTCTCAATATCCTTAAGATGATCCTCAACCAGCGTGCGCTCGTCGCTCAAATCCGCATCGGGATCGTTGCGCTCTCGTGCATCGATCTGCAACAACAAACACTCCCGGATATCCCGCGCCGCCAACCCCGCCGGCTCAAGTGTCTGCTGCAGCAACTCAATCGCCGCGTCCAGATCAGCCTCCGTCACATCCGCAGGTGCCTGATCCAGCAGGTCCTTCGTCTCGGTCCGCAGGTACCCATCGGAATCGATAAACCCAATGAGAAACTCCCCAGCCTTAAGAAGCTCAGCCGTCGTCTCAACCAGATGCCACTGATCCATAAGCTGGTCAAACAGCGACGCCGTACGCGCAGCCGTGTTCGCCATCGCGTCCATCTTCTTGTCGCGTTCCCCATCGCTCTGACGCGCCCGGTAGTTCCCCCCAGCCTCGCTGCTGTTCGTGTCCCACGACGAACCCAACTCATCAGAAAAATTGCTCAGCCTCTCAAAGTCGTCTTTGTTAGTCGTGTCCCCATCCTTGACCACCAGCTCCCGCTCGCCCTCGCTGTTGTCACGATCCGCCTGCGTCCGCTCCGCCTCCAGATCCTCCGCATCCGTCCCCGGCTCACGAACCTCCAGCGTCGGATTGCTCGCCAACTCCTGATCGATCTTCGCCTCCAGCGCAGCCTGCGCCATCTGCAGAATCTCCATCGATTGGATCATCTGCGGTGCCAGCTTCATCCGCTGGTCCATCCGCATGTGTTGGCCGGTATCGATTCGCATGACGGTGTAGGGTCTGGGGTCTAGGGTTCCGGGGCTGGGGTTTGGGGTCTAAAGTACGGAGTCTGGAGTCTTGGGTTCAGCGATCAGCGTCTACGATTCAGCACCCTCTTCAACGCCGCCCCTGAGTCCTCGAAGGGGCGGGTCTCTTCAATCATCAGTATCCATCCATCTCAAACCCCATCTCTTTCTTACTAACAGCTAACAGCTAACCGCTCCCGCCGCTCTCCCCCCAACGCCGCCCCCTGAGCAAAGCGAAGGGGCGGGTCTCTTCGGTGTCATCCAAAACACCTCAACAACACATCCCCCTCTGACTAACGGCTAATAGCTAACCACTAACAGCTAACCACTACTCTCCCAATCGGCCTTTCCGCACCATTCATCCATCCCCCATCCCATGTCGGCTCTGAATCGCATCCGATAGTACCGCCTTTGACGCCCCCGCGAGCAGCGACCCCGTCGGGATCCCCCGAGCCAACCGTGTCACCTTCACACCCATCGATTCCAACTGCTCCGCCAGGTACAACGCAGTCCCATCCCCCTCAAGCGTCGGGTTCGTCCCCAAGATCACTTCTCGGACCTTCCCCCCACGCACCCGCGCCACCAGCCTCTCAATATTCAATTCCCCCGGCCCAACCCCCTCCAACGGCGCAAGCCGACCCATCAACACATGATAAACACCCCCATAAACCCCCGTCTGCTCCAAACTCGCCACATCGCTCGGCTGCTCCACCACCAACACCTGCCCCCCATCACGATCCGCATCCGCACAGATCGCACAAGGGTCCGATTCCGTCACATTCCCACACTCACCGCAAACCTTCTGCTCACGCTTAAACGCCAGCACCGCCTCAGCCAATGCCTCCGCCTCTTCGGTAGACGCCTTCAACAAATAAAACGCAATCCGCTGCGCCGACCGCCGACCGATCCCCGGCAACCGCGACAGCCGATCCGTCAACCTCTCAAACGCCGAATTACTCCGTACCTTCGCCATGCCAACATTGTACGCGCCATCCCCCCTCATAGCCCACACCCACACCCTCCCAAAGCCCATGCCCTCCGGGCATGGGACAGCAAGTAACTCGGATACAAACGGATAGGAATGAAACAGTGATAAACGCTGATGAACGCAGATCAGACCCATGCCTGACCACGCCTGTTCCTCTCCATTCTCATCACCGTTCATCAGCGTTCATCCCTGTTACACCTCCCCGATCCCCGCTACAACCCCCAAACACCAACGCTCCACCCCCCGCGCCCAACCCACGCTTGCGGTTTAGCGCCCCTCCCTCTCCTCACATCATCAATCAGCAACCGCAGGCCCGCGAAGCGAAATCAAACATCCATACCCCGCCCCCGATCTCTACCGCTCCGCCCTATTCTTATCCGTGTTCATCCGTGTTCATCCCTGTTACCTCTCCGGGCATCCCGCCATCATCTTCTTCACCCGTTTGCACCCGTACCCATCCGAGTTTCACTCTCCTCCTTTTTTCCCCACCCAAAGCCCATACCCCCGCTCACGCCTGTTCCGCTCCATTCTCATCACCGTTCATCAGCGTTCATCACTGTTACACCTCCCGATCCCCGCTACAGCACCCCCACGAAGCGCCGCGACTTGTCGCGTCCTCTTCTTAATCTGCGCCATCTGCGCAATCTGCGGATACCTCCCCTCCCCGGCCCCCACCCCTACGATTCCTCTCCATTCTCATCACCGTTCATCAGCGTTCATCACTGTTACATCCCCCTCCCGATCCCCGATACAATCCCCCCATGCAAGACGACGACCTCATCTGCCTCTGCTTCCACGTCTCCAAGCGCAAGATCGTCAGCTACTGCAAGCGCGAAAAACCCCCCGTCCCCAGCCTCATCAGCGAATGCCTCTCCGCAGGCACCGGCTGCCAGTGGTGCGTCCCCTTCATCAAAAACCTACACCAACAATGCAAAGACGGAGTAGAAAACCCCGACCTCCCCGTCAGCCCACAAGACTACGCAAAGAAGCGTTCCACCTACCGCAAGACCGGCGAACGAGAACCGCAGTGATACCCAATACGAACCCTGAACTACAGACACGGGCACACACCATGGCCCTGTCAAATCTCGCTGCCTGCCAGGGGATCAAGTTGACATGCTTTGAATTCTTAGCGAAAAGAAGTTACACTGAAACCACAGCACCCGGCGGCGTAGCTGGGGGGTGATCACGCGCAGCGGCCTGTTCATTTCGTTGGCCGTTCCATTTTCATATCTGTCACGGCAAGGAACCAAGTCATGAATCATCTTGTGCGGTTGTTCGGGATCCTTTTTCTGTTAAACGCCTCGGGGTGCGCGACGTTTGTAAACGATTCGCACGACAATGTTGCTTTCAGTTCAGACCCCGATGGTGTGACCGTGGCGATTGATGACGTTGCCATGGGCAAGACCCCGTGCGTCATCCCGGTAAAGCGCAAGGGCGGAGACAAGACGATCAGCTTCAAGATGTACGGCTACAAGACCGTTCAATACCATCTGGACAGCCACATGAGCGGCTCTGTCTGGGGCAACATCCTGCTGGGCGGTGTCATCGGGCTGGGGGTAGACGCGGTTACAGGGCGCGGCAACGATTTCCAGGATTCGGTCCACGTCATCCTGGAACGCGGGTCCGGGACGATTGTCATCAATGCGAAACAAGCCAAGGCAGAAGCGAAGGAGAAAAAAAAGCAGGAGAAAGAGAGAATCAAGCGGGAGAAGAAAGAACAAAAGGAATTAAAAAAGCAAGAGAAAGAACTGGAGAAGCAACGTAAAAAACTGGAGAAGCAGAGATATTCGTACTGACCCCGGGCTTACTTTCAATGCTTGGGTTTATCAAACAGCGGTGGTGGCTTCGAGTTCAACCTGCCTTCATGCTTCTGTTAACACCGAGATCGTGCCTGGGAATTCATGGCGCTATCCGCGTCCGGAGACACAATCGGCCTTTGACCTCGGTGCCTTTTTGTGACCATGCCATCAGGTTAGCCACGAAGAGGTACAAAAGCGCAGAGTCGGTTTAACTCAAGCCCGCCCGTGACATCTACGCACCCCCCGTGATATCCCCCCGCCTTTCTCATCTCCCTTCGCGCTCTTCGCCTCTTCGCGGTTCACCCCCTCCGACCATCCCCGTGCGCACATCCCCGACCATTCTCCAATTAAAAATACAACGCAACACACATCCCCTTACCAACCTTACCCGCATGACTTAGCCCCACAACACACCCGCTCAAAACCGCATCCATGCGCACAAACACGACGAATCACCCAAGAGTGGAGACGCAACTTATTCCTGGAACTACATCCGGGGGCCGGGAGCGCCTGCCGACAACCTCACGACGGCGATCGACAGCTACCCTGAGTATCCAAAGATTAAAAGGACCAGGACTCGAGGGCTGCCCCCACTCTCACCCGAAGCCCATGGACTCTGTCCGTGGGACACCGGCGAGAACCCGTCACCCCAAAGCGCAACGGATGAAACTTCATCCAGGCATCCGGGGGGCGGGGGGGACTTGGTAGCGGATCGCCCCGGCCAATAGCGGATCACCAGCACACAGGCTCGACCTGGTCCCGATGATCCTCTGGCTGCCGCTACCGCCGGTGCATCGTGAGGATTAGATTTTTGATCTGTGATTTAGGATTGATGATGTGAAGAAAAAGAAGAAGTAAACACAGAGGCTCAGAGGCACTGAGAGGATTCAAGTGAGGCCTCCGAAACACGAAGTGACGCGACTTGTCGCGCCTGCTCTTTTTCCGAATCTGTGTCATCTGCGCAATCTGCGGATACTTCCCCTCCCCGTCGCCGTCTTCTCTGCGTCTCTGTGTCTCTGTGTCTCTGTGGTTAATCCTCCGATCCCCCCCAGGCACGATCCCACAACACCCTTTATGATGACCCCATGACACCCACCGCCCTGATCATCCGCACCGCCGGCACCAACTGCGACCGCGAACTGGCCCACGCCTTCGAGCTGGCCGGCAGCGAGACACAAACCCTCCACCTCAGCCATCTGATCGAAAACCCCGAACAGATCGGCAACTTCGACCTCATCGGCTTCCCCGGCGGATTCAGCTACGGCGACGACATCGCCGCCGGCCGCATACTCGCTAACCGTATCCGCCACCAACTCTGGCAACCCCTACAACACGCAGCACAACGCGGCGTCCCCATGATCGGCATCTGCAACGGCTTCCAGGTCATGGTCAAGCTAGGCCTGCTCCCAGACCCCAACCTCGGCAAGCAAACCGTCACCCTCGCCGACAACACCACGGGCCGATTCATCGACAAGTGGACCCCCATCATCGCTAACAAAAACTCCCCCTGCATCTGGACAAAAAACCTAACCACCTTCGACCTCCCCATCGCCCACGGCGAAGGCCGATTCGTCCCCGCCAACAACGACATCCTCAGCCAACTAAAAACCAACAACCAAATCGCACTACGCTACTCACCCGACCACAACCCCAACGGCTCCACCGACGACATCGCAGGCATCTGCGACCCCACCGGCAACATCCTCGGCCTCATGCCCCACCCCGAACGATTCACCGACCCAACCCACCACCCAACCTGGACACGCCAACCCCAAAAATTCCTCACCCAAACCACCCCCGGCCTACGCATCTTCCAAAACGCCGTCCAACACGTCCAGCAACTCGCCACCCAGCCCGCCTAAAGCCGCTTGCGGCTTCGCGTATGGAAATGTAACTCGGATGAGTCAGATCGATCGGATTCAGGATGACTTCACCGCCCCGCTACGGTCCATAGTGAACCATTTAGGAGATTCAACCGATACCCCCCGCCCGCTGGCATCTCCCCGCTGGATCGCTACAATGGTCGATTCACCGTTTCGGCTCGGTCTGTCCCGTGTGGGATGGCGGCTGGCGGATAACAGGCGGGCATCGGGCTTCTTCAGAGCCTAAGTCCCGCGACCCGTAACGCGCAGGTGCAACGCCTACGCGGGGTAAGACACCGGAATGGCAGGACATGGTAGACCATAATTTAATTGCAACCCTCAGCGTTGAGGACATCGAAGCCGAGCAGATGCTCGCGGAGGCTTACGGGCAGACCGTAGCCGACGGCGATATGGAAGGGTTGCTGACCGCAGTTGGAGATTTCAAGTCAGGTTCGATCCTTGCCGGCAAGATTGTCGGGATGGCCGGGGACGACTTCCTCGTTGAGGTCGGTCTTAAGAGCGAGGGCATCCTCGACAAAAACGAGTTTGATGAGCCGGGCAATGTGGAGGTGGGCGACACCGTCGAGGTGCTGCTCGAAGAGGTCGAGGGCGCGACCGGGACCGTCAAGATCTCCAAGCGTAAGGCCGACCGCATCCGTGGCTGGGAACGGATCATCAGCGAGAACAAAGAAGGCGACGTCATCCAGGGCCGCGTCATGCGGAAGATCAAGGGCGGGCTGCTGGTCGATATCGGCGTCCCCGTCTTCCTCCCCGCATCGCAGGTCGATATCCGCAGGCCGTCCGACATCGGCGCGTTCATCGGCAAGACCATCGACGCGCAGATCCTCAAGATCGACGAGGAACGTCGCAACATCGTCATCAGCCGGCGTAAACTTATCGAGGACGAACGCTCCGAGAAGCGCAAGTCCCTGATGGAAAAAATCAAGACCGGCGACATCATCGAAGGCACGGTCAAGAACATCGCAGACTTCGGCGCGTTCGTCGACCTCGGCGGCATCGACGGCCTGCTGCACATCACAGACATGTCCTGGGGCCGGGTCAACCACCCATCCGACATCGTCAAGATCGACGAGAAGATCGAAGTCAAGATACTCAACATCGACCACGAAAAAGAGAAGATTGCGCTTGGCCTCAAGCAACGCGACTCAAGCCCGTGGGAAGAAATTGAAACCAAATACCCCGCCAACACCCGCGTCAAGGGCACGGTCACGAACATCATGTCCTACGGCGCATTCGTCAAGCTCGAAGACGGTGTCGAAGGCCTGGTCCACATCTCCGAGATGTCATGGACACGTCGCATCAACCACCCGTCGGAGCTTGTCTCCATCGGCGAAGAGATCGACGTCGTCGTCCTGGATATCAACAAGGACAAGCAGGAAATCAGCCTCGGCATGAAGCAGACCGAGGTCAACCCCTGGGAACTGGTCGCAGAGAAATACCCTCCCGGCACCGTTGTCGAGGGCAAGGTTCGCAACCTCACCAGCTACGGCGCGTTTGTCGAGATCGAGCCTGGTATCGACGGCCTGCTGCACGTCTCGGACCTCTCCTGGACCAAGAAGCTCACCCACCCCAACGAGCTTCTCAAGAAGAGCGAAGACATCAAGTGCGTTGTCCTGGAAGTCGATCGCACCAAGCAGCGCGTCGCGCTTGGCCTCAAGCAGATGAGCGAAGACCCTTGGAACGAAGCCATCCCCGCGCATTACCAGCCGGGCATGATCGTCCAGGGCAAGGTCACCAAGATCACCAACTTCGGCGTGTTCGTCGAACTGGAAGACGACCTGGAAGGCCTGCTACACATCTCCGAGCTTGCCGACCACAAGGTCGATAAGCCACAGGACGTTGTCCAGCAGGATCAGGAAGTCGAAGTCAAGATCCTCCGCGTCGACCTGGAAGATCGCAAGATCGGCCTGTCACTGAAGCGTGCCGCCTGGACCAGCGATCAGGACGCCGCAGCAGAACGTCAGGAAAAGAAGGACGGCACCGAACCCGGTGGCCCCGCAGCCGGCGGCGGCCTGGGCGGCCTCGGCGACGGCGGCGCTCTGGGCACCGACAAGATCACCTTCGGACCCAGCGGCGACAACTGATCGGCGTAAGCCAATCGGTCAAACAACCCAACCCAAACCACACCCCTCGGCGAAAGCCGGGGGGTGTTTTGTTTGTGTGTTTTATTGAATCCGAGTTGCTGTCTCTTGATTGCGCGAAGCCGCAAGCGGCGGGGCAGAGGCCTTATACCAATCCCGAAAAGAACTCGTGTGTCAGTTAGTAGTGCCGCCCCACGTTCAGGCGAACGTGGGCTTCACAGACGCACGAACATTTAATGGGATTGGTATTACCTCCCCACCAACCCGCCGGTCTTGATATCGATGCCCTTGAGTAGTGAGTCCAGTGCTTCGCGGTTTGGTGCGTAGCTTAGTGCGATTCGGCGGTCGATCCAGAGGTCGTTGACCATGCGGGCCAGTGACTGGTTGAAGTTGTGCATGCCGGAGTCGGGGTTGGCGCTGATGATGGCGGGGAAGTCTTTTTCTTCGCCGTCACGGATCTTGTCGCGGACCAGTGGGGTATTTAAGAGCACCTCGGTCGCGGGGACGACGCCGGCGGCGAATTCGTCGAGCGCGGGGATCAGTCGTTGGGCGCAGATCGCCAGCAGGCTGTTGCTCAGGCTGCTGCGGATGAAACTGCGTTCGGACTGTGGGAAGAATTCGAGTATTCGGCCAAAGGCCTGCATGGTGTCGGCGCTGTGGAGCGTGGCGAAGACCAGGTGCCCTGTCTCGGCGGCCTGGATGGCGGCGATGATGGTGTCGTGGTCGCGCATCTCGCCGATGAAGATCACGTCCGGGTCCTGGCGGACGACGGACCGTAGCGCGGTGGCGAAGTCGTCGACGTCGATGCCCAGCTCGCGTTGGGAGATGATCGCGGTCTTGGGGATGAACTGGTATTCGACGGGGTCTTCGATGGTGATGATGTTGACCGAGCGTGTCTGATTGATTTGATCGACCATGGCGGCGAGTGTCGAGCTTTTTCCGCTGCCGGTGACCCCGACGACCAGGATCAGGCCGACGGTGGATTTGGTAACCAGGTCGTGGTAGACCTGAGGCAGGTGCAACTCCTCGTAGGTGGGGATCTCCGCCTGAACGCGGCGGACGGCGACGCTGCGGTGGCCGCCTGCGAGGAACATGTTGATGCGGAAGCGATCCCCGCCATCCAGGTGCCAGGCGAAGTCCAGGCTCCCCGTCTCCTTGAATTTTTCCTGCTGCTGCTCGTTGAGTATGGCGTCGAGCATGTGGTCGGCCTCTTCCTCGGTGACAGGTTCGCCAGCGACGGCACGCAGGGCACCGTTGATCCGATAGTTCGGGGGGATGCCGACTTTGATGTGCAGGTCAGATGCCTCCAACGGCTTCATCTGTTCCAGCAGTTTGATGATCGCGAAATGGCCGTCACTCATGTCATGCTCCCGTGGTCAAGACTTCGGATGTGTAACGCTTTTATAGTATCCGTTTGCTGGCTCGGATGTAAGTCGGTGGTTGTGTCGGGCGGTGGCCACTACACTACCCACTTCCCGGCTCCCTTCTTGAGCCGGGGGATCGATGGGAATGTGGGGTTATTTACCTATGGATACACCAACCCGGCAAAGCGGGGGTAGTCGCGAACTAAATGTTAAGCGGCCTATCCTGCGCTGGCCGCCGCACCGCTGGGCGCTGGTGCTTGTGTTGGCATCGCTGCTCTGGCGGCTGGTGCGCTACGGCCTGGTGTTCCCGATGTGGGGGGATGAGGCGTTCATCGCGGTGAACTTTATTACCCGGTCGTTCGGAGAATTAAGTGGGCCGTTGGACCATCCGCAGATTGTTCCGGTTGGATTTCTTTGGGCGCAGTGGCTGGTGTCGCGATTGCTTGGGACATCGGAGTTGGCGCTGCGGTTTCTGCCGGTCCTTGCGGGGATGGCGTGTGTGCTGGTGTTCTGGCGTCTTGCGCCGAGGATGATTAATCGGCGTCAGGCGATGGCGGCGGTCGTGATCTTCGCCGCGTCGTACTACCCCGTCCGCCACAGCGTTGAGGTCAAGTCGTACAGCCTGGACCTGCTGATCGCGTTGTGTCTGCTCTGGCAGGCGTGGTCGTTGATGCAAGCACCCCGAACAATGTGGCGAGGGGTGGTTTTCACACTTAGCGGCGCGGCGGCGGTGTGGGCGTCTTACCCGGCGGTCTTCATCATCGGCGGGTCGATGTTCGTGTTGGGGTATCAACTCATCCAGGAACGCAAGCCCGCGCCCTGGCTGGTGGGTTGGGTATTCAGCGGTCTGCTGATGGCGGGTAGTTTCTTTGCGATGTGGAAACTGGTTGCGGTAGGTCAGGAGGTGAATCATGCGGGGATCCACGACCTGCGCGGTTGGGCCAGCGCGTTTCCGCCGATGGATTCGCCGGTGGGCTTCGTCACCTGGTTCTTCCGCTCGCACACCGGCAACATGCTTGCCTACCCGGTCGGCGGGAACCACGGCGGGAGCACCGCGACATTCATCCTGATAATCTTCGGCATCATCGCGCTGTGGCGCACCGGTTGTCGCGCCGCACTTTGCCTGTTGCTCAGCCCGCTGCCGTTGATGTTCCTCGCCGCGGTGCTGAAGAAATATCCTTACGGCGACAGCGCCCGAGTCGAGCAGCACATCGCCCCGGCCGCCTGCCTGCTCGCGGGTGCCGGGTTGGTCGCATTTCTGAATCACGGATGGAAACGTCGCGGGGTGGTCACGGGCATGCAGATCGCCTCGATCGCCATGCTCTGCATCATCGCCTACGGCATCTTCCGGGATGTCTCACAGCCCTACAAAAAAGAATCGGATCGCATGGCGTTGCAGACGGTCCGGGACATGGCCCAGCGGTCCGGCGAACATGACCAGTGGGTTGTGTTTGGTTCGCTGGTGGATCAAGCGCACGCTCCGAACATGGTTCCCTGGGGCGGCAGTCTGGCGCGGTTTCGGTATGACTTGCTGCAGTATGGGCAGGAAAACAAATCAATCCTCTGGGCACCGTTGCCGGAGGATGTTCCCACGCCGGTTACGGGTTCGGTCACGTTGCTGCTGATGTACCACGACAACGACCAGGAGACCCACCCCTTCCCCCAAGAGCAGGCAAAGAGTTACCTGGATGAGGTTATTCGCCGCCTGGGTGCACCGCAGGTAGAAACGATCGCACTGAAAGAAGACAGTGAAACGGTTGTCATCTATCGATTCGGTGACGTGGCAACCGCCAGCCGCTAAGCCGCTAAGCCGTTAAGTCGTTAAGTCGTTAAGTCGTTAAGTCGTTAAGTCGTTAAGCGATGACAGCCTCATGAGAGGCTGCAAGTGTTGTGGTTTTTTTACAGGAGTTTCAAGCCGCTGGCCTCAAAGCACGCCAGTGGCCCGTGCACATCAAGAGACAGGGCGGCCTAAAGATCAATTATACCAATTCCGATTAAAACTCGTGCGTAAGCCAGTCGGTGGCGGTGATGGTTTTCAGGCGTTCGGGGGTGAGCCGGTTCCAACTGTCCTTGCACGCATGGTCGATGTCGGCTTCGCCTTCGAGCACGCGGTTGCTCA
>JAJRRS010000114.1 GCA_024279275.1 Planctomycetota bacterium
CAAGCTGGGGCCGGTGCATGAAGGGAAGATGGAGCGTGGTTGTAAGACGGGGAGCTTTAGTTACATGATGTGGCCTTGCCGGGTTGGGCCGTTCTCGGTGGTGCTGGGCAAGCATACGCGGTCGTTTGATCTGTCGGACTTCCCGTTTAGTCACATCGAGGCGGCGCATGACGGGCGGTGCATGGTTGTGCCGGGGTTGAATTTGTCGACGGTCGGGACGGTGCGCGATGGCGCGAAGTGGCCGACGCGTGATCGGCGTAAGGGCAAAGTCATGCGGGATCGGATTTCGTTTGATGTGTTCAGCCCGCTGACCGTTGGGCGGATGATCGCCGGGTCCGATCGGCTGCAGGAATTGAAGGACAACACTGACAAGTCGGTTGATATCGTGACGATCAGCGGGGCGCAGGTTAAGCGTGTGCTGCTTCGCGGCGGGATCAAGTATTACCGTTCGGGGATCCATACCTACCTGCTGGATAAGGTTGTTTCGCGGATTGAGCGGGCGGTGGAGCAGGGCGGCGGCGGGTTGAGTGGAGCGTTGGCTGCGTCGACTGATTCCATCTACAGTGAGAAGTGGGTTGATATCGGTGGGCAGATGATGCCGATCAAGCGGTTGGAAGACTTATACGCGGCGGTTGAGTCGGGGGAGGTTGCTGACGTTAGCGCGTTTGAGTCGGCGTTGAATGCGATCCATGATGCTTATGGTGAAGATGAGTGGGCGTGGGTCCGTCATGCGTATAAGAAGGTCTTTGATGTTGACCTTGATACGATTAAGATCGCGGATGCTGATCCTATCGTCGATCAACTGCTCGCTGTGCAGAGTAAGTACCTGAAGCTGATCCTGATTGATGCCGGCAAGGAGTTTGATGATGTAACGCAGACCGGCTTCGCTCAGGATGGGAGTGATGCCGACCGGGCGGAGGACTTCAAGGCTGTTCGCGGCGAGTTCGATACCAACAAGTTTGTTAAGCAGATGAAGCAGGCGATCGAAGACCTGGACACACGGATCGAAAAAATCAAGCAGGCGTTGGGCGTCTGCGCTTAATCACACAGGAGTACATAGCTATGTCAGATACCGCAGAACGAGTTAAAAAAGTTGTTGCTGAGACCCTCAAGATTGACACGTCGATGATCAAGGACGAGTCGCGATTCGTTGAGGATCTGGGTGCTGAGTCGATCCAGAGCGTCGAGCTGGTGGCGGCGTTTGAGGAGGAGTTTGATATCGAGTTGGACGAGCAGGGGGCGCTGGGTGTGAAGGATGTGGACTCGGCGGTGGTGTTTATTGAGAAGCATTTGTAAGTACGAGACGCAGTAGATGTATTGCCCTGGTCTCCACGGGAGGTGGGGATTTCGCGGGTAATTGATTTTGACGGAACCCCACTTGGAATGCGGGGCTATATTTGTTTTGTCCCGACTTGACCGGGGGGGTGATTGCGTAGACGGTGTGACACGTTATGCCCTACCCGCAGATTGATGCCAACCAGATCAACGTCCTGCCGCTCGCCCAGCGGAAGAGTTATATCCAGATTGAGGAGGCGGCGATTGATCCGTCGGCGTCTGTGCCTGATCCCGGGGCGATGCGTGGACAGATCGATCGGTTGGCGGAGCGCATCGTGTCGGCGCGTAAGCGTGGTGCGTCGGTGATGCTGGTGTACGGGGCGCATGTGATTAAGAACGGGTGCGGGCCGTTGGTTAATGCGCTGATCGAGGGGGGGCATGTCACACATGTGGCGACGCAGGGCGCGGGGATCATCCACGACTGGGAGTTTGCTTTTCTTGGCCGATCCAGCGAGTCGGTGCGCGACAATACACCCGAGGGGCGGTTCGGCACCTGGGATGAAACCGGGCGGTGGCTGAGCCTGGCGGCGCTGGTGGGTGCGGCGGAAGGGATAGGTTGGGGCGAAGCGGTGGGGCGGATGGTGGTTGAAGACGGGTTGACTCTGCCGGACCCGGACACGTTGGTCAAGCAGGTCAGCGATGATCCATCAAATGATCTGGCCGGTGCGCGGGCTGACCTGCTTAATGTGATGCGGCGTTTCGATCTGAAGCCGGGTCGGCACGAGGTTGCGCATCCTTATAAACAGTACACCGTGCTGGATGCAACCTATCGCAAACGTGTGGCGTTGACAGTACATCCGGGGATCGGGTACGACATCATCACCAACCACCCGATGTTCCACGGCGGGGCGATCGGTCGAGCCAGTGCGACCGATACGCGCATCTTTGCGGCGGGTGTGAAGAATCTTAGCGGCGGGGTTTATCTGACCATCGGGTCGGCGATCATGAGTCCGCAGGTCTTTGAGAAGGCTCTGAGCGTGGCGAATAATCTGTTGCAACCGGGGGTGCCGGGGGGCAAGCAGGTGCAGGGGCATCACATGGCGGTGGTCGATCTGCAGGACGGCGGGGGCTGGGACTGGTCACGCGGTGAGCCGCCCAAGGACAGCCCGGCGTACTATCTGCGGTTCTGCAAGACGTTTGCCCGCATGGGCGGGACACTTGACTATATTTGTGGTGACAACCGGGCTATGCTGGCGAACCTGGTGCAGCGGTTACGTTGATCTGTGCCAGTGGATTTCATGACACATGGACACGGGTAAGATAGAACCATGCCACAGGACAACGCTGAGAACATTCTTAACACGAATATCGCTGGGGCGACCCGCACGTTTGCGGGACTTAGTGCGCACGGGCCTGCGTTAGGGCGTGCTGTCGAGTTGCTTACGCAATGTCTGCTGGGCGGGCACAAGCTGTTGGCCTGCGGGAACGGGGGGAGTTCGGCGGATGCCTCTCATATAGTTGCGGAGATCGTTGGCCGGTTTGTTGATGATCGTCGAGGTTATCCGGCGATTGCGTTGAGCGATCCGACCGGTGTTCTCACCGCAGTGGCTAACGATTACGGGTTCGATAACATTTTCGCTCGGCAGGTTGAGGCGTTTGGTCAGAAGGGGGATGTGCTATTGGTGATCTCGACCAGCGGGAATTCGGCGAATATTCTCCGGGCGCTGGAGGCCGCCGATAAAATCGGGATCACGACGATTTCGTTGCTGGGGAAGGACGGTGGGCAAGCGCGTGGGTTGGCGACGGTGGAGATGATCGTGGATGAAAAAGTCACCGCACGGGTGCAGGAAGCCCATCAATTGCTCTACCACAGCCTCTGTGAGGGGGTTGATCGGGCGTTGTGCGGGTAGCCCGGGGGTAGCCCGGTCAGAGTTATATCAAATAATACAGATCCGGACGTAATCTTTTCGGGTCTGAAACGTCGATATCAGTAGTGGCAAAGCTGTTCGCACCTGTTTATAATGGCGGTGTGTTCACGGGGCAATTTGTACCTTCATACCGGTTGGGACAACTGATGAAAACAGAGTACGGGCAGACACGGGAACGAGGCTCGAAGGACCACGACGGGTTCTCGGTGATCGAGTTGCTGGTGATGATTGCGGCGCTGGCGGTTCTGGCTGCGTTGTTGCTGCCATCTCTGACCAAACTACGGTCGGCGTCCCGACAGATCAGTTGTTCGATCCAGTTGAAGTCTATCGGGGAAGGGTTATCCAAACACGCTGATGATTTTGATCAGCGTTACGCGATCGCTGGCGGGGTCGTAGCTTGGGAGCAGGTTGATCCAACGACACACATGCCTTCCTGGATGGAGCAGGTCACGCCTTACGTCTCGGGCAAGGATGTTTTTTCGGGTTGCGCCGCATACCCGGTGCCCAGCCTGTTCCACTATTTTCTGGGGGCGCGTGCCGCGTTTATCGATGCGGGGCAACAGTTCGCGGCTGTCGAGCGACAGAAGGTACAGCACCCGTCCGCCTTTATTGTCACCGGCGACAACAACTGCAATTATTTCGATGAACTCGGCGCGACGCAGGATGCGGACAAAGACGATTACACTTTTATGACGCAGGTTTTCGCGCAGGATGACACCCACTGGGCGCCTCAGCACGACGGCCTGCTCAACGCGGCATTTGCGGATGGGCACACGGCTGTATTCGATCGGTTTGATCCCGAGCGGATGACCTATCGTTACAACTCGATGTCGGCCTACTGAAACAAAACCGGCCGATCAGGGTGCCTGTTGTAAGGGTCTTGGCTGCTATCAACGCGAGTATCGCTAGCCGGGTCCGCTGCGAAACCACATTCATATTTGTGATGTTCTGATCCGGTAACACGCGCGGTGCGGTGACGGATGACTTATCGGATACCACGGTCAGGTGTAGTGCGCCTTATCGGTGTGTGAAGTCGTGGCGTGGTGGTTATAGGCCGCTGTCTTTACGCTTCGCCAGCCCGGCTCGACCTCAGTAGGACCCGCGGCTTGCCGATACCACTTAGTGAGTAGCCTTATTACAGGCACTTACAGGAGTGGGATATGACGGATTCGGTACAAAGCTCTGCCGGGGCAAACCGCCGTTGGCTGGGGCCCGCGGAGGTATTGATCGGCCCGATCGTGATCGCGTTGGTCGTTGCTGTTCTCGTGGCGCTGGGTGTGATGGGTTGGTGGTCGGTGCGCGCCGAGCGGACAGCGGTGGTGGCGGCGAGGACTGCGCATATTGTCTCGACATCTCAACTGCTCGCAGACAGTGTCCACTCGATGCTTGCCTCGGGCGACGTTGCGGCGGTCCGTCGGTTAATGGCCGGGTCGGGTCAGCAGAACGGGTTACTGACCTGCCGGGTCGAACTCCCCGATGGGTCTATCGTTGCGGACAATGAGACATCCCGGATTACGGTTGAGAGCTTGCCCGACAAGTGGACCGGCGGTGATGCTTCCGGCGAGGTGGTTCAGCGACTCGATGAGAATGAGTTGACCCTTATCTACCCGATACAAATCCCCGGCCGGGGTGTCGTGACGCTGCGTGTGGGGGCTTCCACAGGTGACACGGCGCAGGTCGCGGAGACGACGGTCGTGGTGGTGGTGGCGGTGGCTGGGCTGACGTTGATCCTGATTGTGTTGTTGTATCGGCCTGCCAGGTCAAGGGTCGTGCCGTACGCGTTGATCCGTGAGGCTTTGTTGTCGGTTCAGCGCGGTGAAGTTGATCCCGAGGCGTTGAAAGTCAGTGACGCCCTTGGGCCTGAGGCCCGGGTATGGAACGAACTGGTCGGCAAGCAGGAGAAGCGGGATCAGGACCAGCTCCTGGATCGGGCGTTGGAGTCTGCGGCCAGTCAGAAGTCGGGAGCGGGATCGTTCGGGTTGATCGGAGATGCACTTTGGCAGGGGATTGTGTGGGGCGGTGATGATATGCGGGTCAGTTATGCCAATGGTGCTGCGGCGGTGCTGTTGAAGTCGTCCCGTGAGGCGATGGTGAACACGGATGCCGTCGATCTGTTCGAGGATGAAGTCGTGTCAGCGATACGCGAGGTGACTGAGGGCAACGACAGTCGGCGCAGGACAATCGAGACGGATCAGAATAATGCAGACAACGCGGAGGCGTTGCGGGTGAGTATTCGGGCAACGGGCGACAGGCAGAGCAAGACGGTTCTGGTCGTGATCGAAGACATCACCCAGCAGCGTATGGCGGAGCAGACACGCAGAAACTTTGTGGATCAGGTGGCGCACGAGTTGCGGACGCCTTTGACGAATATCAGCCTGAACGTTGAGGTCGCGGTGGATGACGGCGAGGATGATCCCGAGCTGCGTGGGCGATGCCTGAATGTGATTAACCAGGAGACACAGAGGCTGACGCAGTTGGTTAATGACATGCTGTCGGTTTCCGAAATCGAAGCGGGTTCGATGTCACTACGCCACGATGACATCCGTCTGGACGCGGTGTTTGCCGACCTCCAAGAGGACTTCAAGCAACTGGCCAAGGAGAAGCAGGTTGGGTTGATGTTCGATCTACCGCCCAAGCTCCCGGTGATTCAGGGGGATCGGGACAAGCTGGTGATTTCGCTGCACAATCTGTTGGGTAACGCGATCAAGTATTCCTCTGTCGGGGGTGAGGTGACGGTGGCGATCTCGGTCGAGGACGGGAAGTTGTCGGTGGCCTTTAAGGACAAGGGGATCGGCATCGAGAAGGAGGAGTTGGAGAAGGTGTTCGATCGCTTTTACCGGGCGAACGACAGCCGAGTCTCGCAGATCACAGGGACGGGTCTGGGCTTGCCGATCGCGCGTGAGATCATCCGCCGTCATGGTGGGGACATCATCGCCAGTTCAGCCTTGAACAAGGGCAGTACGTTTACGATCAATCTTCCTTATAAGCCGGAGGCGGCGTAGCACACGATGCAGATCAAGGAACAGACACAGGGCGCGGTGATGGTACTGGGGCCTGAGGGCGCGTTGACACAGGACGACGCCGAGCAGTTCAAGGGCCGGCTCACCGAGGCGTTAGCCGAGAGTTCCGGTCGAGTTGTTGTGGATCTGTCTGCGGTTCCGTTTGTGGATAGCCGGGGTTTGGAGGTTTTGGTCGAGGCGAATGAGGTGCTGATAGACGGCGGGCGGTCGCTGAAACTTTGTGGGATCAACGAAACGATCCGCGAAGTCATGGACCTGACCGGGTTGGCGCTGCGTTTTGATCATTACGATGACACGAACTCCGCACTGAGGAGCTTTCATTGACCCCATCGGGCCACAAGCCGCGCCTCGGTGAGGCGTTGATCGAGCAGGGTGCTCTGTCCAAGGAGCAGCTTGCCCGTGCGCTTGCTGCGCAGAAAAACTCGGGGGCGATGCTGGGGGAAGTTCTTGTTGAGCAGGGGGTGGTGAACGGTGCAACGCTGATTAATGCTTTGGGCAGGTGTCAGGGTATTCCTGGTTGCGTGTTGCGTCACGGCCTGATCGACCCTGCTCTGCTTAAAGACCTTGGTGATGACGAGGCGCGTCGGCTTAAAGTTATCCCTATGTTTCGTGTCCATGGGACGATGACGGTGGCGATGGCTGAGCCGCAAAGCCTGCCGACGATAGATCGGCTGGTCAAGCTGACGAAGTGCAAGATCAGGCCGATCCTCGCGATGGAATCCAACATCGACGAGTTCATCAAGAAGTATGCCGGGGGTGACGTAGATGTGGATGCGTTCCTGACCTCGCTGGTCGAGTCGGATGTTGAGGTTGTCGAGCAGGAGAGCATCGATGAGGGCCCGGCGACTGACCTGGACCAGATGGTCGAGGGCAGCCCGATTATTAACCTGGTGAATGTGGCGTTGTTGACGGCGATCCGTGACAAGGCAAGCGACATCCACATCGAGCCTGACAAGAAAGGCACGCGGATCCGGTACCGTATCGATGGGTTGTTGCGCGATCTGATGAAGCCCCCGCCGGGGATGCACGCGGCGATAGTTTCGCGTGTGAAAGTGATCGGGAAGATGGACATCGCGGAGAAGCGATTGCCTCAGGAGGGGCGTGTGCGTCTGGTTGCCGAGGGGCGTGAGATCGATCTGCGTGTGTCGAGTATGCCGACGCTTTTGGGTGAGAAGCTGGTTGTGCGTGTGTTGGATAAGGCCAACCTGCACGTCAAGATGGAAGACCTAGGCATCCGTTTCGATGGGCTTGAGGCGCTTAAGCGCATGCTGCGCCAGTCCCACGGTCTGGTTTTGGTCACCGGGCCGACCGGCAGCGGCAAGACCACCACGCTCTACTCGGCGTTGGATTTATTGCGCAGTCCGGAAATTAATATTGTGACGGTGGAAGACCCGGTTGAATACCAGATGGACCTGATTAATCAGATCCATGTGCAGGACTCGATCGGGCTGACGTTTGCCACGGCCCTTCGGAGCATCCTTCGCCAGGATCCGGACATCATTATGATCGGCGAGATCCGTGATGAGGTGACGGCCCGGGTCGCGGTGCAGGCGGCGTTGACCGGGCATTTGGTGCTGGCAACGTTACATACTAACGACGCGCCGGGTGCTGTCGCACGTCTGCTGGATATGAATGTTGAGCCTTACTTGTTATCCAGCGCGATCAACGGCGTGATTGCGCAGCGGCTTTGCAGGACGATCTGTGCGGGTTGCAAGACCAAGTATTATCCGGCCGATCACGTCCTTGCGGACGCGAATATTGAGGAGTACAGCGGTCGTGCGTTCCAGAAGGGCGGGGGTTGTCAGCGTTGTCACAACAGCGGGTTCGCGGGGCGAGTCGGTATCTATGAAGTGATGGAGGTCAGCCCGGAGTTGCGGAGGATGATCCACCGCGGTGCCGCCACGCATGATTTGCGGGAGAAGCTCCGCGAACACGGCGGGCTGTCGTTGCGGGAAGAGGGGGTGGCTGTGGCACTACAGGGCAAGAGTTCGTTGGAAGAAGTCTTGAGGGTGACACAGAATGACCAGGAGGTTGTCGCACAGGACGTAGCGGACGCGGCCTGATGCTTCGAGGTGAATAGTTGGTTGGTTGAGCAATATCATGAAATTGGCATACCAGGGATATGACAGCAACGGGAAGGTGGTGAACGATACCATCGATGCGCCCAGCGCCGCGGAGGCGACGGTTTCGTTGCGCGAGCGCGGGTTGTTTGTCACTTCGATTGATGCCGAAGCCGGTGAGAGAAAAGAGGCTGTTCGTGCCGGGGGGAAGCGGTCTGGCAAGCGATCGGGTTCGGGTATCAAGGGTTTGACCCTGTTTACCCGCCAACTGCAGGTGATGATTACCACGGGGACACCGATTGTCCAGGCGTTGTCGGCCCTGCAAAGGCAGACGAGTAACGCCGGTTGGCGCGACACGATTGCCTGTTTATCAAGCCGAGTTGAAGAGGGTGTGTCGCTATCGGAAGCGATGAAAGATCACCCCGAGCGTTTCGACGCGATCTATTGCAATCTTGTAGCCGCAGGCGAAACATCGGGGAAGCTCCCGGTGATGTTGGAACGGTTAGCGGCGTTGAAACGCAAGCAATTGCAAACACGAAACACGATCGTCGGAGCGCTGGTCTACCCCAGTCTGCTGATGGTGGTGGCGGTGAGCGTGCTGTCGTTGATGCTGACGTTGGTGCTGCCGCGGTTCGGTGGCCTGTTCGAGACATTGGACCTGCCGTTACCGCCGACCACGCAGGGGTTGATGTTTTTAAGTGAATTCCTCACAAGCTACTGGTGGATCATTATCCTGCTGGGGGTGGGTATTGGTTTCGGTCTTAACTATTGGCTTAAGACTGAGCATGGCAAACAGGCCATGTTTACCGCGATGCTGCGGCTTCCGCTGGTTGGGAAGGTGACGCGAAGTTTTTCGACGGCTCGTATTGCTCGGCTGCTGGGTGTGTTGATGGATAGCCATCTGCCGCTTCTGGATGTGCTGGACCTGATACGGGAGGGCACGGTGAATGTTCATTACAGCCGATTGATCGACGAAGCCAAGGAGGTTGTTACCCGTGGCGAACCGATCAGCACCGCGTTCATCCGATCGGACCTGATCGTGCCGTCGGTCAGCGAAGCGATACGCAGCGGCGAGGCCACGGGGAAGGTTGCATCTTCATTGTTGGTCATGTCCGACATGATTGATGAAGAGAACGAGGTGCTGATCAAGTCTCTTACCGGCGTACTTGAGCCGATGATTTTGCTTGTGATGGGTGTATTGGTTGGGTTTATGGCGTTGAGTATTTTCCTGCCGCTGTTCGATCTGACGGCGATGTCTGCGGGAGGCCCACAATGAGTTTCTTGCCAGGGTTTAGAGGTTCGCCGATCGGCTTGGATGTCGGGAGCCGGGTTATCAAGGCCGTTCAACTTGGACGAGCGCACGGCGAGCGTGGGGTCACGGCCTCGGTGAGTATCACGCGGGTTCGGCCTGGTGAGGCGATCGACCGGGATGAGGTCCAGCGGTTGTCACGTGTCTTGTCACAGCAGGGATTTTCGGGGCGTCAACTGGTTGTCTCTGCTCCAAGTGAACAACTCATGACCGCGGTGATCGACATGCCGCCGCGTGATTCCGGTGCGCCGTATGATCTGATCGCAAGCCAGGAGTTTGCCCGACTTCAGAGTCAGGAGCCAGGCCAATTTGAGGTTGCGTGGTGGGATATTCCTCAGCCTCCCCGATCGTCGTCGGCGAAGGTTATGGCTGTCGGTTGCGCCCATGCTGATACCGATCCGATGTTGGACGTTTTAATTGGGTGCGGTTTCGATGTGATCGCGATGGACTCCGGCATGTGCGCCGCCGTCCGAGCATGCCGAAAGCAGATTGGATCATCTGAAAGTATATCTGCGGTCCTGGACCTGGGCTGGGGTTCGGCGAGGCTTGGGCTGATCCATGGGGGTGTGGTGGTATTCGACCGAACGTTGCCGGGTTCGGGCATGGAAAAATTTCATGGGCGGGTCAGTGAGTCTTTGCACATTGAGCTGGCAGAAGCTGACTGTCTGATCCAGAGTGTAGGCATGATGGGGGATGATTACGGTCCCGATCAGGATGACGCCAAAACACACGCGGTCGCGCCGATGCTTCGACCGATATTTACATCGTACTTCAAGGACATTGGGAAGGACCTGGAGGCGTCGTTTGAGTACGCCTCACATCAGTACCCCGACGCCAAGCCGAATCGTTTGATTCTGGTGGGTGGTGGGGGAACGGTCCCGGGTCTTGCTGAATACCTCGATACGTTGATTGACCCCGAGGTGGTGTCAGCGGATGCGTCGGGGTGGGGTGTGACCAGTGGTATGCCTTCTTCGAATACCGCAGCTGCGATGATGGCGACGGCACAAGGGTTAGCGAGTTACTACGATCAGGATTAATTCAATGGGTCGTATCAATCTCATCTCGGAAGGCCGTCGTATTGCGAGGCGGCAACGTGTGAAGCGTCGCTCGTGGATCATTGCGGTCGTAAGTTATTCTGTTCTGATTGCGACGGTGTGCGTGTTATACCGTGGTGAAGATACACAGGCGGATTCGGGCACACTGGCGGAGGGGATCGCTGTTCTGGATGCCGAACTTGCCGAGATTGAACAGCAGCAGGCGGGACTGAGGCCTGAACTCATCGAGAAGAATCTGGTCCTGACGGCAGGGCAATCAATTACCGATCATCCGGATTGGAGTCTTCTTCTAATTTATCTTTCGGATGAAGTTCTCGGCGACGAGATCATCCTGGGCGGCTTCAGGCTCGCACCTGTGAAAGGTGAGTCCCAAGGCAAAGATATTCAGGATGTGCCCATGACGGTGACACTTACCGGGCACGCCATGACGACGCTGGCGGTGTCGCAATTTGTGTTACGACTCGAAGAGTCCGGGTTATTCAACCGTGTGTCTCTGGAGCGCACCAGACGAGAGCCTTTTCTGACTGGTCAGGCAATTGCATTTGAGATCCACTGCCTGATGTCTAGCTCGGCGGGGGGAATCCATGAATAACAAAGCTTCTACGATACTAAGTGGATGGCGAATCGACTTGGCTGGGCTGGCGGCCTGCCTGACAGTCACTGCGTTGATGTACTTGATGCTGATTCACCCGGCGATGCAGATGCAGGAAGAGAACGCCCGCCTAGCGCCGTTGTTGTCAGAGAAGGAGGGGGCCTTGCGCATCGCCCGTGCGTCGTTGGCTGATCTGGTGACGGAATTGGAGGATACGCGGGCGCAGGTACTGGAGCTGCCGCTTCGGCTTGAATCATCGACGCAGGTAAACAGCCGGCTGGCCCAGCTTGCCGATCTGGCGTCTGAGGCGGGGTTGGAGTTATATGAGATACAGCCCAAGGAGATATGGGTCGGTGAGCGTTACGATACCGTTCCTATCGCGCTTTCGGGTGGGGGAGATTACCGGAACGTGACGGCGTTTATGCGCGATGTTCACGAGAGCTTTGCGGACATCGCGGTCGTGGGTTTCGACCTGACATCAAGCGGCCCTGGGGGAGGGGAGTCTCAGTTTGTCGTTGGGCTGGCCTGGTACACGATGCCCGCTCTGGGATTAGTCGAAAATTAATCAACCTGGCGCTTGACCTGGCCTGCGTTATATCGTTGGCTTGGACTATGAAAAGCTCCAGGGAAAGAACCATCTTAATCACGGTACTGAGTGTGGCGGGTCTGGGCCTGTTGGTTGACCGCGTGGTTATCGGCTCGGACGTGACCGGCCCGGCGCAGACCTCCGCCGGTGTGATTGACGGTTTTGATTCGGGCTTGGTTCAACCCCCGGTCGTGCCTTCGGCACAGGTCGTTACGTCATCTAGCGACGAGGAACCCGTGATGTCATTTGCCCAGAGGCTTCGTATGGTAGCTGGCTCATCGGCTGATACGGACCCCGCAAAGACCCGTGACGCTTTCTCGCCGGGCACCGGTTGGGAAGTGGTTGCTTCGGGTGTTGGCTCGGTGACCGATAACCAGGCCCGTGAGCTTGCCGAGGCATTTCAAGGCAGTCATGTGCTTGATGCCGTGTTTGTGGCTGGCGATCAGCGCTACGCTGTGATCGGGGGGCAGACTCTGCGCCTGGGGCAGGAGCTTGATGGGTACCGGCTTGCCGCAGTCCACGAGCGCTCCGTTATCTTTGAGGCCCGGGGTATCCAGGTAGAGATCGGGCTACTTGCGGGTTCCAGGTAGCCTTGATCGGCACAAACCACGCAACCATACTTCAACGATATATAACAGCACCGGCACTTAGGCTGGTGTGTTTTTGTGTCGATGGATAGAACTGACAGCGGGCCGACCGCTGCGCCGGATAAACCGATTTACTGTCCAGGAGACACTGCCATGCAAGCGGTACGCAAGATTGAACGTCGTTCCCCATTGGGATTCAGCCTGATCGAATTGGTCATCGTCGTGGTGATTATCGGGATCATCGGTGCGATCGCGGTCCCGCGTATGAGTCGTGGTGCCAAGGGTGCGTCTGACTCCGCCGTGACCGCGAACCTGACGGTCCTGCGCAACTCGCTTGACCTGTATTCGACCGAGCATGGCGGGTCGTATCCGACCTTTGCGAACATGCCCAACGCGCTGCTTCAGTACACCGACAGCACCAGCGCCGCCACGCCGGGCGCGAAATCGGTGAGCAACATCTACGGGCCTTACGTCCGTGCGATCCCCAAGCTCCCGGTCGGTGCTAACAAGGGCCTGGCCACATTTACATCGACCGCCCCAACGGCGACCGCGACCTCGGCCGGCTGGTACTACGACGATACCACGGGCACGATCAAGGCCAATGCCAAGGACTCCGAGATCGACGCGTCATCCGTTAAGTACAACGCCTATTGAGTACGGGGCGGAGGGATGATAAGCGCGGCGTCGTGGTCGTTTTGTGGTGTTGGTTTGGTTAGATGTTATGGATCATACCCCCCACAGATTCGACGCCTCAGGGGATACGGGTTTTAGCCTGATCGAGTTGGTGATCGTTGTGGTCATCATCGGGATCATCGGTGCGATCGCCGTCCCGAGGATGAGCCGGGGTGCCAAGGGTGCTGCGGATTCGGCCTTGAAGGGTGATTTGAGGGTGCTGCGAGACGCGATGGATCTGTTCGCCGCCGAGCACGCTGGCATGTACCCCGCCGGGGCGGATGTCGCGGCGTCCCTCACCGGCTACTCGGGTGTACGCATCGACGACCTGAGCCCGACCAGGACCACGTCGGCGATCTACGGCCCGTACCTGCGTGCGGTCCCCAAGTTACCCGTCGGGGCCAACAAGGGCCAATCAGGTTTTACAGGGTCAGCCCCGAGTGTGACGGTGACCGGCGGGGGCTGGTACTACAACGAAACCACCGGCCAGGTCCTGGCAAACTGTAAAGATGCCGAGGCCGATGAAGCGGGTGTGGCCTACAACACCTACTGACACAGACCCGCCGCCGATGCGTGGTATCCGTCACCCAGACACACGCCGCCCGGCAGCTTTACCAGCAGCCCGGGCGGTTTATCGTTTCGTCCAAGACTCACACTAAATGGAAGGCCGGATTGATCGAACACACAGCCACCCACAACGCAACGGCAACACGCGGCTTCAGCCTGATCGAGCTGGTGATCGTGGTGGTGATCATCGGGATCATCGGCGCGATCGCGGTCCCACGGATGAGCCGGGGCAGCAGGGGCGCGTCGGTGTCGTCGTTGATCGGTGATCTGGCCGTGCTGAACAAGGCCGTAGACCTCTACGCGATCGAGCACGGCGGCAGCTTCCCACGTGTGGCGAATATCACCGAACAACTGACCGGGCAAACCAACGACCAGGGAAACACACCGACCGGTGTGGTCGGAGAGGTCGTGTTCGGCCCGTATATCCGTACTATCCCGCCGTTACCCATCGGTGCGAAGAAGGGCAATGCCGGGATCGCCACCGCCGACGGCGCAGGCGTTGGCTGGCTCTACGCCCCGGTGCGGGGGATCATCCGCCCCAACCTGATCAAGGCCGGCTCCGTCGACGAACCGCTGGTGGCCGAAGTCATCAACGCCAGCAACCTCATCCGGGACGACCTGGTCAAGCCGTAGACATGTAGCTATGTACGAAGCCAAGCACATTTCGAACAGGGTTCATGACCGGCGTCACACGCCCGGGTTCAGCCTGATCGAACTGGTGCTGGTGCTGACGATCATCTCGATCCTCACCGCGATCGCTGTGCCGAGGTACGCCGGTGCCCTGGCACGTTACCGCGCCGACGCCGCAGCACGCAGGATCGTCGCGGATCTTAATTATGCTCGACAACGTGCACGGTCGTCCAGCGCCAGTGTTTCCGTGGAACTCAGTACGGCAGCGGACGAGGTCCACCTGATAGGTGTTTCCAATCAGGACGCTGCTGCGGGCGATTGGCGTACCGATCTGAGCAATCGCCCCTACCACGCGGACCTTGTATCAGCTAATTTCGGTGGGGATGCCATCGTCATCTTCGACGGCTACGGCTATCCGGATTCCGGCGGGACCGCAGTCGTGAGCACCGGTTCGGTCTCCAAGACCATCGTCCTGGACCCCGACACGGGCAAGGCGGGGGTGCAATGAAATACAGCAGAACACATCCACACCTACCGCACCGCTTAGCCCAGACCGGGAGCGTGGGGTTCACCCTCATCGAGATGGTCGTGAGCCTGTCGGTGATCTCGATCGTCTTCCTGGCAATGGGGTCGGTCATGGTGCTTGCCAGCAAGGCTCTGCCCACCGCCGACGACCCCTCCGCGCTGACGCTGGAGACAAGCGACATCGTCCAGCAGATCGTCTCGGAACTGCAGACGGCCACCATGATCGCCGCCACGACCGACAAGAGCATCGCCTTTAAGGTTCCCGACCGGGATAACGACGGCAACGACGAAAATGTCGTCTACTTCTGGACGGGTACCGCCGGTGCGCCTCTAATACGGATATACAACGCCGGCACATTGGTCAATGTACTACCTGCTGTTTACGAGTTCAATCTGGTGTATGAGACCAAGGCCGTCGCCCAGCCGGACCTGCTGACCGAGAGTGCGGAGATCGAACTAAGCAGTCGCATTCAATCCGCCAGCACCAAGAACCATGCCGTGAGTATGAACAACTGGATCGGGCAGTACTTCAAGCCCGCCGCCCTGCCCGCCGGGGCCGTGAGCTGGAACGTCACCCGCGCCCTGGTGATGGCGCGGAGTAACGGGGGGGCCGGTGGCGAGACGCGGGTGCAGTTCCGCACGCACCAATCCGGCGATGTGCTTCCCAGCAGCACCGTAATCGAACAGGTCACGATGTATGAATCCGACCTGACCGGGTCATACGCCTGGTACCCGTTCGTGTTTACCAATGTCCGTGACATAGCACCCGGCGACGGGCTGTGCCTGGTCCTGCAGTGGGTCACCGATAATAAGTCGGCGGACATCCGGTACAACGATAACACCGCCGGCGACCGGCTGACCACCAGCAACGCCGGGTCGAGCTGGAATATCCAGAGCGGCAAGTCGATGGTGTACTACGTTTACGGCACCTACACCACGAACGTGCCTCAGCCCCCGATCGTTCTTCTGAAATCCGTCACACTGACGCTGAATGCCGGATCATCGCCGTCGTCTCGCGTGTTGACGAAAGTAGTCACCCTCAACCAACCGACGATGCCATGACGCACCCAAGAAAATCAAGACCTGATGTACGGCCCGTGCCTATGCGGCCAAGTGGATTCACGCTCATTGAGGCGATGATGTCGATGCTGATCGTCGGGCTGATGTTGGTCGCGGCGCTGAACACGGTCGGTGCCTCGAAACTTTCACAGAGCCGCAACGCAGAGCAGAGCATCGGCCCCATGCTCGCCCAAGACCTGATGGCCGAGATCCTCAGCCAGTATTACGAGGAGCCGGTCGATGCGGTGGGGTTCGGCCGTGAATCCGGTGAGTCCGGCGGCGACAGAGCTAATTGGGACGATGTTGACGACTACGATAGCTGGTCTAAAAGCCCGCCGCAGAATAAGGACGGCACGGACATCCCCGACCTGGCCGGGTGGGGGCGTGAGGTGAATGTGTGTTGGGCCAGTGTATTCGATCTCAGCAAAGCGACCGGATCGTCCACCGGGCTAAAGCGGATCGACGTGATGGTGACACACCAGGGCCGGGTCGTGGCGAAGCTATCGACCCTGCGGACGTCGGGTTGGCCGACCCCTTGATACCAAGCCGGAGGCGCGAGACGTGAAACGTGATATGAAAACAGATAGGCACCTTATCATCGGCTCAGGCGCACGCCAGCGCGGCTCGGTCTACATCCTCGTGCTGGGTGCGTCGCTGATTGTTGCGGTGATCGGTATCTCATCGTTGATGGCGGCCCGGGTGCAACGACGTGCGGTGGCGGCCTCCGCAGAAATGATCCAGGCACGCGAACTCGCCAGGTCCGCCATCGAGCGTGGGCTAAGAGATATCAAGGTCAACTCTACGTTCTGGCGGATGCAGATGGCCATGATGCCCCCGACGAATGTCCCGTTTGCTGACGGAACATTCACACTTACTATTGTTGATCCGATCGATGGCAACCTGACCAACAACACCAGCGACCCAGTCGTCTTCACCGGGATCGGCAAATATGGTGATTCTCAATACATACTCGAAGTCTCGCTCAACGGCGATGGATCGATCCAGCCAGGCACCTGGAAGCGCGTCGTCAATTGATACACACGTTGATCGTGATGTTGACTGATGTGATGAGTTACACGCTTACGGTTTAGCGGGCGATCGCAGATCGCCGTGCCCCGCGTTCCCAAGCCGGTCCCTCAAGAATATCTTATGCCGCCGCCCGCGCCGCCGCACCGTGTTTGGCGACCAGTCGGTCGTACCCGCTGAAGTTCAGCTTCACGAATAGCGGCGCAAGCGCCGGATCGAACTGCGTCCCGGCACAGTTCCGGATCTCCTCCAGCACGGTCTCCCTTGGCATCGCTGGGCGGTACGACCGTGTCGAGCTCATCGCGTCGAACGTGTCCGCTAGCGCGAGGATCCGGCCGATCTGGGGGATGTCTTTTTCTTTGAGCCCCTCGGGATAGCCCCGTCCGTCCCAACGCTCGTGGTGATACAACACGCCCGGCAGGATCGCGTCGATCGTCGGGATCCCCTTGAGGATGTTATAGCCCGTTACAGGGTGCAATTTAATCAGGCCGAACTCTTCATCAGTCAGCTTGCCGGTCTTGCACAAAACAGCTTCGGGCACGCCGATCTTACCCACGTCGTGGACCAGTCCGGTAGTGTGGACACGCTCGATTTCCTTGGCGTCCATCCCCATCGCCTGGGCCAGCATCGCGCCCATGTAGGCGACACGTTCGGAGTGGCCTCGGGTGTATTGGTCTTTCGCATCGATCGCAGCGGTCAACGCTTTGAGCGTCCCCATGAATAGCTGCTTCTGCTCGTCAAACCGTGCGATGTTTTCGTGGAAGACGCCCAGCAGATTCGATGCCGCTTCCAGGAACATCATCTCCCCGCTGGTCACATCACTTTCCATCGGACACGACCCGGCCTTGTTCCCCGCAAGCAGAACCCCGACCACCTCGCCGTCGTGTGTGATCTGCTGGACGATCACCTCAGAGCCGACCAACCCCGCGATCCCGTCCGAGGAAGGTTCAAGCAGCCGCGTCCAATCCGCTTGCGTATGATCCCCAAGCTGATCGACCACAACACGATCAAAGGCATCGGTTTCGCAGGGCAGCTCCCCAGCCACCACCAGCCGGTCGGTCAGCCCCTTGATGTTGCGCTTGCTTGCCCAGAACCTCACCGCGATCCATCTGAAAGGCAGCACGGGGAGTAGCTGGTGGCAGAAGGTCGGGATCAGGTCGCTCGGGTCTTCCAGGCTGTTCATCATCCGCGCGATGCGGAACAGCAGGTTCGTCTCTTCGTAGGTATCCAGAAGCTGCTCGCTGAACTCGTCGATCGCCCCGGCGTCACGGCTGATCTGCGCATGGTCCTGCACCGATTGGCTCAGCGTTGTTGTGAGCATTTGCGTGTCGGCCTTGCCGATCCCCGTGTAGCAGGTGAGGTCATCTTGTGCTTTTGCCGGATCGACCCCGACCTTGTGGCACACCGACTTAAACCACGACCCCTCAAACACGCTCGACTCAAACCTCAACGCGATCACAATCCCCACCACCCGCCGGCTCTCAATCTCCACCGTGGGAAATACCCAGCAACCCGACTCGATCTGAACCGGTTGGGGGTTGTCATCTTCAAGCCAACTTACGCCCAGCGACCAGACCCGCTCACGCACCATCGCCGCACGCAGCCAACGCCCGCCGTCCCCGCCGTCCTGTGGCACGGACAGGTCTTGTGACCCCGCATGGATATGCCAGCACGCCATCCGCAACGCCTTGCAGCGCGCCGTGATGGCGTCGTGCCGATCGGCGTCGGGTTGTTGCGGGTTGGCTTGATTCACGCCGCGTTCGCTCCTTCAATCGCTTCATCACCGCCGGCTTCATTCAGCAACTCACCAACCACGACCAACAACTCCCGGGCGCTGAAAGGCTTGCACATCATCTGACGGATATTGGTTTCCGCAAGCTCCTTAGCAGATAACTTATGACCCCGCGCTGTCACCATCACGATCGGCGTGTCAGCAGTCACATCAGAGTCGTGCAGCTTCACGCACATCTCATACCCACTAAGCACGGGCATCTGAAAGTCCGTCACAATCAGGTCCGGATCCTCTAACTGCGCCAGGTCGTACGCCTCCTGCCCATCACTGGCGGTCACCACGTTGTAGCCCTCACGCTCGAGCTTGTAGCGGATGATGTGCACGATATGCGCCTCGTCATCCACGATCATGATGGTCTTGGGTCGTATGGACAATCTCCGCCTCCTGGTAACACACCGACACAGCATTACATGCCCCGGACCCGAAAATCGGGCACGGGCTATACCATTTCATCGGTAATTATCCCCTCCCCCTCCATACCCCGCCCGTCGGAGTCGACCTCCGCCGACGTCCTTGAACCCCCGATAAGCTCAACCCAAATCCGAGCTATCCAACATCAGCGTCACCGGCCCCTCGTTGACCAGCTCAACCCGCATAGCCGCGCCAAACCGACCAGTCGTTACAACCCCTACACCCAGACCCCTTAGCCGATCCGCAAAATAATCACACAACGGCTCCGCCACCCCCGGCCTAGCCGCCCCGATAAAGCTCGGCCTTCTTCCCTTTCGCACATCCCCATACAACGTGAACTGCGAAATCACCAACGCACCGCCCCCCACATCCAACAACGACCGATCAAACCTCCCCTCCTCGTCAGGAAAGATCCGCAGGTTCACAATCTTCTCCGCCAGCTTGTCCGCTTGTATTTCAGTATCCCCCTCACCCACCCCGACCAGCAGCACATACCCCAACGCCACGGCGCCGACGACTTCACCATCGACCGCGACCGAACCTTGGCTGACACGTTGGAGGAGGATGCGCATGGGGATACGATAGAGTACACGTCTGCAAGCGGGAAGCCGGTGTTGACTCCCTAGAAACTGTAGAGAGTTCTTAGAGCGGTGAACAGACCTACTACCGCCAGAACAATAATGATGATGAACAACGTGGCGCAACCCATTTCCGCCAAACGTCGGACCCAAATCCGATTAGGGGAGTCTATGATTAGATCGTTCTGATACTTTCTCAGTTCGTTGAGCCAACCCAGTTGCACAAGATCGTCTACTAAATGGGTGGGCCAGTCATCGATGTTTACACGGTGGATACGCCCCGGCAGTGAGAGCAGGCGGTTCTTCGCCTTCAAGGTGACGAACTTCTCCATAAAAATGGCTATAGCGGCTTGGTACTCCGGCTTGCGTGCCCCCGACACGAAAAGGTAGCCACCAGCCTCCTTGAGATCGTTCATTTGCAATAAGACTTGGCCGTAGGCTTCGCAACGATCCGGGTCAAAATCACCCGAGAAAGACCCGCGAAGTATCTCTTTGGCTCGCCAGACCCGTCCGTTAGCGATCTCGTCTGCAACCCGGTCCCGAAGATCTTGCTTCATGAGACTTCACCCGTATCAAGTATCTTGCTGAGTGCGTTGCCTCAACATATGGTCCGCCAACACGATGGCGGTCATTGCTTCGGCCATGGGGATGAAGCGGGGGAGCAGGCAGGGGTCGTGGCGGCCTTTGGTAGAGATGGTTGTGGGCTTGCCGTCGGTGGTGACGGTTTGTTGGTCTTGGGGGAGGCTGCTGGTGGGTTTGACGGCACAACGCAGGGTGATCGGCATACCACTGGATATCCCGCCGAGCATGCCGCCGTGGCGGTTGGTGGTGGTGGTGATGTGGCCATCTTTGTCGGTGGTGAAGGTGTCGTTGTTTTCGGTGCCGCGCAGGGTGGCGCAGGCGAAGCCGTTGCCGTACTCGACGCCCAGGACAGCGGGGAGGCTGAAGAGGGCTTTGCCGAGGTCGGCTTTGAGTTTGTCGAAGACGGGTTCGCCCCATCCCGGCGGGACATTGGTTGCAACGATCTGTGCGATGCCGCCGATGGAGTCGCGTTCGCTGCGCATCTTTTCGATCAGTTCGATCATCTTGGTGGCGGCATCGGGGTCGGGGCAGCGGACGATAGTAGCTTCGACTTGTTGGAGTGTGACTTGCTCGGGGTTTGGGATGTTGGCGGTGATGTTGCCGACCTGTGTGACGAAGCCGACGATGTTGATGCTGTGGGCTTGTGCGAGCAGTTTCTTGGCGATGGCACCTGCTGCAACGCGGACGGTGGTTTCACGGGCGCTGCTTCTTCCGCCGCCACGGTAATCGCGTCGGCCGTACTTGGCGTCGAAGGTGTAGTCGGCGTGGCCGGGGCGGTATTTGTGTTGGATGTCGCCGTAGTCGCGTGAGCGTTGGTCTTTATTTTCGATCAGGATGGCGATGGAGGTGCCGGTGGTTTTGCCCTCGAACACGCCGGAGAGTATCTGCGGATGGTCGGGTTCGTCGCGTTGGGTGGTGATTTTGGATTGGCCGGGTCGGCGTCGTGCGAGGTCGGGGGCAAGGTCGGCTTCACTGAGTTCCAGTCCCGGTGGCACGCCGTCGATGATGCAGACGTTCCCCGGGCCGTGGCTTTCGCCAGCGGTGGTGACGCGGAAGAGTTGGCCGAAGGTGTTGCCGGGCATGAGAGGATTGTATCGGATCGTGTATCGGGTGTGGGGGGGAAAGCGTGCGGTGTAAGGGATGTGGATAGCCGCCGAAACGATCTCTGCCGGGAGGTTGTGAAGGAGTCGATCCCGTTTACTGCACGATCGCTTTGATTACGGGCTGGCGGGAGCCGGGTCCTGGACCTGCGCCAGCTTGAAATGCGACGATGCCAGCCGGGTCTTGAGAACGAGCAGGGCGGTTTCCAGTTGGGAGTCAATACCCAGTTCCAGCAGCAACCCGGGTGTTGGCTGCTTGATCTCGACCATGATCTTTTCGGGTGTGGCCTCGGTCACGACCTGTCCGTCTGTCATGTTCTCGGTGAGTTGATCCTCGGTCGCGGGTTCAGCATCTTCGGTCAGCGACGGGTCGGCTTCGATAGATTCGATCACACTTGTATGACTCACAACTTTCCTGATCCCGCCGGGGACTTGAAACTCCTGCGCCGCCCAAGGCTTGGTTTCGTCGGCCATGATGGGGGAATCTTCATCGCGGAGGATGTCGGCTTCCTGGCGCAACTGCAGGGCGTCGGCGACCTGACGTGCGGTCATGGTGACTTCCAAATCAGGCTCGATGCCCCATTCGGTGGCGTCGGGCTTGCGGTGGATGATGCGTTTCAGTGGGAGCATGTAGTACTGGGTGGTGAGCTTGAGGTAGGCTGCGCCATTGCGGGTGAGCGGGAAGAGGTCCTGGACGGAGCCTTTGCCGAAGCTGCGTGAGCCGATGATGGTTGCGCGTTGGTAGTCTTGAAGTGCGCCGGAGACGATCTCCGAAGCGCTGGCGGAGCCTTGATTGATAAGGACGGTCATGGGGAAGTTTGGGTAGGTGCGCAGGCGGTGTGCTTTGGTGGGAGTGGAGTAGTTGCCGTTGCCATCGACGGTGGAAACGATCGGTCCTTCGATGATGAAGCGGTCACAGATGTCGATGGCGGAGCTGAGCAGTCCACCGGGGTTGAATCGCAGGTCGAGGATCAGGCCGTTGATCTGGCCGTCTTCTTGCATCTGCTTGATTGCGTCGTCCAGGTCGTCGGCGGTCTGGGGGATGAACTGGGAAAGGCGGATGTATCCGATGCGGTTCTCTCGGTCGATCCAGTAATCCCAGCCGCCCTTGGGTTTGTGAGTCCAGCCGCGGATTGATTCGATCTCGATCTTGTCGCGTGTGATGGCGTACTCGATCAGGTCGGGTTCGCCGGGGCGTTCGATGGAAAGTTTGACCTGGGTTCCGCGGGGGCCGGTGATTTTGCGGACAGCCCGGTTAAGGCTCCATGTGTCGGTGTTGACGCCTTCAACCTGTGCGATGATGTCGCCGGCCTTGAGGCCGGCACGCATGGCGGGGGTGTTTTCCAATGGGCTGACCACAAGCAGCCGACCGTCACGGCGAGAAATCTGCACACCGATCCCCGAGAAGTTGCCCTGTGTGCTTCGGCTGAAAGACTCTCGCTCCTGGGGCCAGATCACACTGGAGAAATCGTCGAGTGTGTCGGTGAGGCCTTCGGTCAGCTCGTGGACGATGACCTCCTCGGGGAGGTCGAGGGTGTCCTCGTTGAGACTCATAATCCGGTTGATGATGGTGCGGGCCTCGTTGAGGCTGATCGTTTTGCCAGGCTCTTGCAGAGAGGCGCTTCGGCGGGCGAGGTAATCGCGGAAGTGTGCGACGTTGGCATCGTTATTAAAAGCGGGGAACGACTCGTCCATACCCTTGGTGTCGAGCATGACAATCAAGGAATCGATCGCGCCGCGGATCAGCGGGGCGAGGTCTTGCCTGGCGACATGCCTGCGTTCGGCATATCGGATGGTCTGCATGAGCATCGCAAGGCGGACATCCTTGAGCCGGGATTGCCATGTCTCGGTTTCGAGTTTGACGGTGTTGCTGGGGGTGTCTTTGTCACCGCGGTGTTTGGCCCGTAGGTCGTAAAACTCTTCGAGCTTGTTCGGTGCATAGAGCTGGAGCACACGGATGTGGCGTGCGGCCTGATCGACGTCGCCCTGGTATATGTTGGAAGCCTCGAACAGCAGATCAAGCGCCCGATACAGGGCCAGCGCTTCCAGCCAGTTGTCGTTGGCTTTGGCGTGTTCGGCCTGGTCACGGATGTCATTGATGAGGCCGACGACCCGGGGGTCTTGCAGCAGCGCTTCGGGATCGTCCGCGAGGCCGTGAGACTTCACCGCCGCGATCAGGGCCTTCTCAGACTCATTGTTATGGGCGTACTCTTCGAGTTCGGCCATGGCCTCGTCGAAGGCTTCGCGCCTTTTCTGGGTGCGCTGGGCGTCGTTCTTTTGGTAGCGTTTGAGGTCATCGATGAGGCTGCGGACGGAGTCGTCCTGTGTGCTCACGTTGGCGGTGGTGAGTTGTGAAAGCAACTCGTCGAATCGGCCTCGCTCGGCGAGCATGTCGAGGTCAACGATGACGGCCGCCGCATGTGCCCGGTGAGGTGCGGGGGCGATGAAGACCCCAACGGTTACGGCAATCGCGGAAAAGAAAATACCCAGACGGATGGAGGCGGAACGGTTCATAAGCTTTTACTTCCCCTGTCCAGACCGATCGGTTCCGGCCCTGTTCAACGAATTACGCGGACTGGCGACGTCACGGGCACGGACCTCGCGGCGGTCGATTGGACGGAACCGCTGAACGGGGAAGTCTCCCCCTTGCGGTGGGGACGGATGTGCCCGCCTGTCCTGCTGAATCAGGCCGATTCCTTCTGTGGAACCCGCATGTCCGCCAACTGCTTGCGGCCGTCTACTGCGGCCCCATCTATTACGTACTTCACGCCCTCGTTGTTCAGTTCGGGCAGGTCGTACATCAGGTCGAGCATCAACTCTTCCATGACGCTGCGCAACGCCCGGGCACCGGTCTTGCGGGAGATGGCCTTCTGGGCGAGTTTTTCCAACGCGGTCTCGGTGAACTCCAGGTCGGCGTTCTCCATGGTGAAGAAGAACTGGTACTGGCGGATCAGGGCGTTCTTAGGCTCGGTGAGGATCTGGACCATCGCGTCAGCGTCAAGCGGCATCAGCGGGGTGAGGATCGGCAGGCGTCCGATGAGTTCGGGGATCATCCCGTATTCCAAGACGTCTTCTGCGGTGACCTGCGCGAGTAGCGAGGCGGTGTCCTGGATGTCCTCGTCGTTGTTCTGTTCACTGGCGAAGCCGATGGACTTTCGGCCCAGGCGTTTGCGGATGACTTCTTCCAGGCCGACGAATGTGCCGGCACAGATGAAGAGGATGTTGCTGGTGTCGATCTGGATGTACTGCTGCTCGGGGTGCTTGCGTCCGCCTTGTGGCGGGACGTTGGCGACGGTGCCTTCAAGCATTTTCAGGAGCGCCTGCTGCACACCTTCGCCGGAGACGTCGCGTGTGATGGAGACGTTCTGGCTGGTCTTGCCGATCTTGTCGATTTCATCGATGTAGATGATGCCGCGTTGCGCCGCTTCCAGGTCGTAGTCTGCGGCCTGCAGGAGTTTAAGCAGCAGATTCTCGACGTCTTCGCCGACGTAGCCCGCTTCGGTCAGCGTGGTGGCGTCGCCGATGGCGAAGGGGACGTTGAGCGTGCGTGCCAGTGTGCGAGCGAGCAGCGTCTTGCCGGAGCCGGTTGGGCCGACAAGCAAGACGTTGGACTTGTCGATTTCGACAGCGGTATCTTTTTCGCTGGCGGTCAGACGTTTATAGTGGTTGTGGACCGCGACACTCAGGGAACGCTTGGCGATGTTCTGCCCGATGACGTACTGGTCCAGGAATTCTTTGAGTTGTCGTGGCGTGGGGATGGACCCGATGCTGGGCCTGTCGGACTGCACACGTCGGCGTTCCTGCTTGAAGATGTTCTGGCACAGGTCCGTGCAGTTGGCACAGATATAGACATCGTTGGGGCCTTCGACCATGGGGCCGACTTCCCGGGAACTCTTCCCGCAGAATGAACAGGTGGTCACACGCCGGCCCTTGAAGCCGCTGTCAGCAGACAGGCCTTCGCCTTCCGCTTTGCCGTCACCTGGGCCACGCCCGCCTTTTCCACCGTTCTTATTGTTGGGCATGGTCTGGGATCTCTATTGATTACGAAAAACGGTGACAACGAGTGTTGAGCGCATCCGAATTTTCATCGGTCGGCCCATCGGTAGCCGTCATGTGAAAGATCGTCCAGATGCTTAGGCATCGTTAGTGCGACCTTCATCTAGGCTTGCGCTGCGTGAGGGGAACTATTGGCCCCTTGCGAACTCGCGTTACATCATAGCCTATCAATCGCGGCAATGGCAGGTCCGAAAGGGGTTATCAAGCGGATATTTCCAGTCTTTTTTAGATGGGGCCATCGGTCGGGGGGGCTTGGTCGGGGTTATCGGAATCATCCGGGGGTGCCGGGGGCTGCGGTGGTGCTTGAGGGTCGTCCATAAGTTCGGGTCCCAGCTCAACACCGGATCGGTTTGGTGGTTTGCTGGTCGAACCGGGGACACCCGGGTTGTTGGAAGCGATGGCAGACGGGTTGGCGGTTGCGGCGGTGTCGTCGAGGTACACGCCGCTGTCAGCCAAAGCTACAGCCCGGGCGGCGAGGTATTCGTCATCCGAAAGCTCCCCCTCGCGGTGCATCCTGCGCAGGTCCGATAAATCAAATTTGGCCCGGTTTTTGGAAGACTCGACAGGCCCGGCCAGGTATTTCCGCGCCACCAGCCCCAGGCCCACAATTACCACGGCACAGGCCATCAGCATCGCAAGGTAAAACCACACATGATTTGTGGCTCTCTCGCTGCGGGCGGACAGCCCCAGAGGCAGCAACAGCCCGTGCATGACCCACACCGTAAGATTTACCGCAGCAACAGGCATTGCTTTTCACACTGATACAGGTGATGACGACACAGGCCGGCGAAGCGAACGATACGTCATGTTTACCGACGTCACGACACACCGGGACGCGCCAGTATCGTCGCGCATCGTAATCCCCGGCGAATTGACCACGGCCCCGATACCGCATTGTACGCGGGGCAACACAAGAAGCTGTTAGTCAGCCTTCTTTTTGGTGGTCTTTTTCTTGGTCGTTTTTTTCGTGGTCTTCTTCTTCGCTTCGGGCTTATCGTCGTCGGTCGCCTTGACCTCGGTGATGGTAGCTTTTTCGATGATCTGATCCATCACCTTCTGCTCACGGAGCTGCAGGTAGAGCTGCTCGATCTGGCCTTGCTTGTGCATCTCCTGGCGGAGCTTCTCGGGGCGTCGGCCCTGCTGCTGAGCAAGCATCGCGATTCGGCCGTTGATCTCGGTCTCGTTGACCTGCACGTCCAGGTCTTTCGCCGCCTGGTCCAGGATGAAGAACAACTTGAGTTGACGGATCGCTTCCTCTTCGGAACCCTCACGCGCCTCTGCGATCTGCTGGGCGATCTCATCTTCCGGCACACCACGGTAAGACAGTTCCATCTGCTGACGCTGAAGTACCCGAGCCGTCTGCCGACCGGTCACGCCCTTGGGCAGCTCAAGATCAACGTTCTTGGCGAGGTATTCAGAGACCTGCTTGTGCATGTCAGCCCGGCTATTCTGCTCGTGACGCTGCTCAAGCATCTCGCGGATGCGGGACTTAAGCTCATCGACAGACTCGACGCCCATCAGCCCGGGCAGGTCTTCGATCGGGGCCGGCTCGATACGCTCGATCTTCTTGATCGTGATCTTCACGGTGATCGGTTGGCCCTTGATCTTCTCGTTCTCGTGCCCCGCGGGGCCGGTCATCGAGATCGACTCGGTATCACCTGCCGCCTTGCCCTTTATCAGCTTGCCCAAATCTTCGACGACGATCCCGGCGACGTGGCCCTTGTATTCACTGGTCTTCCCAGTGACTAGGACATAGGTGTCGGGCGCATCGTGCAATACCTCGGCGTCATCCTTCGCGTCCTTCCCAGCAAGAACCGTGACATCGGAGAACAGGTAGTCGCCTTCCTTAGACTTGCCATCTTCCACGGTCGTCGGCTTGCCGAACCGTTCGCAGTACGAATCGGTTTCTTTATCGATATCAGCGTCGGTAACTTCGTGAACCGTTTTGTTCACCTTGATCTTGTCGTAAGCTGGGAGGTCGACCTTCGGCGCGATCTCGACCTCGACGACGTATCTCAACGAACCCTTCTCGGGAACTTCGATCTTGTCGAAGTCTTTGACGTCAGGTTCGCCGATGACTTCCAGCCCTTCATCTTTGATCGCCTGGGTGTAGCTCTCGCTGATGAGTTGGCCCTTGAGTTGATCGCTCACGGAGGACTTGAACCGCTTCTCCAGCAGCCGGCGTGGCGCTCGCCCCTTACGGAAGCCCGGCAGCACCGCGTCGTCACTCAACTCGGTGTACATCGACTCGATCTTCTCTTTGATACGAGACTCGGGCAGCTCGACCGACAGCCGCTTGAGCGCAGGCCCCGCGTCCTCGATCGTTACCGTCTGCTCCGGCTTGGTTTCTTCGTCGGTCTTCTCGGCAACGGCGGTCTTGTCTTCGGCCATAATCCCACAGATCCTGTCTATATAAGGGTGTTCGTCGGTCTGGGATGGGTGGGGCGGGGGGTTTGAACGGTGATCCCTGTCGACCCACGCCTGGCGCCGTTCCCAAACGACG
>JAJRRS010000115.1 GCA_024279275.1 Planctomycetota bacterium
GACGATGCTTCCGGGCCGAGCCGACCAGGTGCGGTGGGGTTGGTGCCTGGGACGCAGTGGCGAAGAGATATGGGTCCACGCGATCGCGCGATCGGATGTCGATGCGGCGTTGGCCCTTCTCCCTGACGATATGAAAGCGTCCTGTGTTATCTCAGACACCATGGCACTCACCCGGGCGCTCCTGGTTGGCGAAAGCTCATCTGGTGATGCGACACTGCTCTTGTCCATAGGGCTGATGCACAGCGACATGGTGCTTGTTCGCAGCGGCAACATCATCGGCGTGGTGTCTTATGACGGCGGCTCTGACATGGCGTGCGGTGATGGTTCTGGACACACTGACTGGACGGGTTGGCTAAGTGACGCGTGTGACGAACTTGTCAGTATCACGCCGCCAAAGCATCGGCCTAAGTCCTGCCTGCTGGTAAGTCCGCCGGAGATACGAGAACGCCTCGTGGGAATCGGAGGGGAGGTGATCGGGCTGCCCATGCATGCGTGGAATAGTTCGGGCGGGGTAGTCAATCAGGACGGCCAACAGCCCGCATCGGTCATCGCCGCAAGCGCCGCTGCTTCATGCCTGGAACCCGTGGTGCCGGCAATCACACTGGCGGAACGGGGAGGTGGGGCTGGCTTGGACGTGCGGCTGGCCAGGTACGCCGCCATGTTGGGTGTCTGGCTGTTGATCGCGATCTTGGCGCTCTATGCCACCGATCGCTACCGCGCGGGGAAAACAAATGACCTCTTAGATAGTGGTGCGCTTAACGGGGATCGTCTGTCACTACTCGATAGGCAGATCCAGGTCGTCAACCTCCTGGAAATGTCAGGCCCTATCCCGCTTGCGATTATCGATGAGATCGGGCAGAAGACACAGGGGTTCATGCTCGAGAGCCTGTCGTATGAACGTGGCGGCTCGGTACGGATCGGTGGCACGCTCAAGTCCGCCGACGCCATCGGCACACTGATAGAGAATCTCGCTTCAACAAGAACTCTGTCGGCGGTACAGCTTCAGAATCAGACCGGCGCGGGCGACAAGATCAGGTTCGATATCATCGCTACCGTTTCGCCGAAATACTTCGGTGCGTTCGTGGAGCCTAAGCCCCAGGAAACCAGTGAAACCAAAGGCGCAGCCAAGTAGACAAAGGTTATGTTAACGATGAATAGCAGTTATCAAATATCCGCTCCGCTGACACACGGGGGTGTTGCATGACGATGACACCACGCGACCGCAAGGCGATCTATCTGGGTGCCGCTGTTATCAGCGTGGGGCTGATGGTTCGGTTCGTCGTGATGCCGACGGTTTCTCATTGGCGCGATCTGCGTGCCGTGGTGTCTGAGGGCGAGGCGCGTGTGGTCGCCTTTGAGCAGAAGCTGGATCGTCTGGATGCCCTGGTCATGCGGCAGCGTGTCAGGTATGGCGGCGGTGTGGACAAACTACTGGAGCCGGTCGATCGGGTCCAGATCAGCTTCCCGCAATCGGTGCAGAAAGCGTTAGGGAAGGGGGGCCTCGGCGTGTCGAGCGTCGATCCGCAGGGTGTTCGCAAGCTACGTGAAGCGCCGGGTGTGTTATGGGTGTCACTGCGTGTTGTATGTAGTGGCGGTCCCGAGGCGCTACCTAAGGCGCTCGCCGAGATCCAGAGTTCTGAGCAGTTGATTATTGTCGATAGCTTCAACCTGACCATGCTCAAGCCCGGGGATCGCAGCAAGTGGGCGGTGACCATGATGGTTTCCACACCGGCCCTGGAAATGGAGAAGCCATGACTGATCGTTGGCGACACCACGCCCCCACAATCATCATCGCGACGTTGACGGCTGCCGCAGTGATCGTCACGGGTATGTTGTTCGCCGGGCTGTGGTCCGGCCTCAGTGATTCCTCGCGCGTGCAGGTTGTATTGCTGAGGCTTGAGCCGGAAGAACAGATAACGTCCGGGGATCAAGTAGAAGATCAAAGCGCAGCAGAGGGCACCCCACCAGCAGGCGACAATCCTGTCGTAGAGTCGAAGGCGCAAGACAACACATCGGCAAAGGTTGACCCCGCCGCTCGGGCCGTGGCTCGGATAATGGAGCAGAACCTTTTCGTGACACCCAGCAAGCCCGGCTTCAGGGGGATCATCGGCGTCCTGGGCGACCGCGTGCTCTACCCCGGCGGTGTGTCGGTGGGTGTTGGTGAATCTCACAACGGCGCGACGATCAAGGCGACTGGCAGCAACTGGGTCAAGTTTGAGCACGAGGGCGAGATCGTTTCGGTCGGCGTGTTTGGTGGCAATCCACCTGAGGAGCCGCAGCCGCAAGCAGATAAAGAGAGCAAGACGGAGCCGGGCAACGAGAAAGATGACCGGGAAACAACGCCTTCAGAATCAGGCTTGGACAAGCCCAAGACAGATCCAGAACAAACTACAACGATACCGACAGCGGCTTCACAACCTTCGGCCTCACAGCCGGCTACTAAATAACACCGGGAATGAAATAAAAATGGCAGACTCAGACTATCGGGAAGTTAATAACAGGGAGCGTCGTATGTATTCACCTGGGTCCATGACTGTGACAGCCTCCGCTGAACCTGTCCGGCGCTACATCGGCCTGATCGTGCTGATGCTGATGCTGTTCAACTCGCCGGGCGTGTGGGCGGATAGCGGCCAACCCGAATCTGCTAGTGCCAGCACATCCGCCGCCGAGGGTGAAGATGCCGATGTCGGTGAAAAATCCGAGGAAGCAAAAGCGGGTGAGCCTGTAGACCCCGAGGCCGGCCTGGTTGCCGTATCATTCAAGAACGCGGAACTCTCGCAGATCGCTCAGTTTTTCATGAAGGAATTGGGCAAGCCTGTGATCATCCACGAATCGATCAAGGACAAGAAGATTTCGATCATGGCCCAGAAAAAAATGCCGACCAAGGAAGCCTTCGAGGTGATCGGCAACGCTCTGCGGCAGCAAGGCGTGATGGTTTCAGAAGGTCGAAGGCAGATTGAATTCTTGCCGATCGCCGAGGCTCGGCGGGTCAGTCGGCTGGTGGTTTCGGCCGATCAATCGGTGGCCGATGTCGAGGACCAGTCGCAGATCGTGGACAAGGTGTTCGAGGTCAAGCATTACGACGTGATGAAGCTCAAGGACGTGATCCTGCCGATGCTGCCGGACTATGCGTTTGTGGTCGCCGACCCGAACATCAACCACCTGATTATCACGGACGCCGCCGCGAATCTTTCTCGGATCGATCAGCTTATAAAACGCCTGGACGTGCCGCGTGCCGATCAGACGATCGAGAAAATTATTCGGATTAAGCACGGCGACGCCAGCGAGATCGTCTCGATGGTACGCATGATCATCGCAGGCCAACTCGGCGATCAGGCAAAAGAGGTGTTTGCGGGCGGATCCGGCGAAAATGATAAGGGCGAAGATCGGGTCGTGTTCATCGAGCGCAGCAACAGCCCGATCGTTTTGCAGGCCGATATTGCGCGCAACTGGATCATGGCCGTCGCCTCTCCCCGCGTGATGGACCAGATCGACCACTGGGTTGAAGAATTGGACAAGCCCAAGACGCGAGAGGAACCTTTCGACCTGATCAATATCACACACGCCGACATCGAAGAACTGGCTCGCCAGATCACCGAGACACTCAAGGCAATACCGGATCAGGAAGTACGCCGCAGCGTGCGGGTGATCCCTTTCATCAAATCCCGACAGATGCTGGTCTACGGCTCACAGCGTGGCCGGGACATGGTCCGGTCACTTGTCGATCAACTGGACGTCGAAACCTCGTCGCACCACATCATGAAAGATATCCAGCTAAAGTATGACAACGCAGAGAGTGTCAAGAAGAAAATCGAGGACCTGTTCGGAGAAAAACAGCAGCAGAGCAGGTATTTCTGGTATGGCGGGGGGCGTGGTTCCAGTAGTGCGAACGAGGTCAAAGTGACCGCCGACACGCAGCGTAACAGCATCACCGTGCTGACCGATCCGATCCGTATGAGACGCATCGAAAAGCTCATCGCTGAGCAGTGGGACCGCCCGATCGACCTGGAGGCTGTTCAGCCTAGAGTTTACCGGCTGAAGTACACCGACCCGGTGCAGGTCAAGACACTGTTGGAAAACATGTTCACCCGTTCCAGCAGCCGATCGACCTACACATGGTGGACCGGCACGACCGACACCGAATCAAGTAACCCCGTCGGTCGGCTGTTCGGCCAATTCAGCTTCGAGGCGCTGCGTGGATCGGACAAGCTGATCGTCTCGTCCAAGAGCGTGGACAACTACCGGGTGATTGACGAACTGATTGCTGAGATCGATCAACCCCAGAGCGCGGGTCTGCCGGTGGTGATCGAGTTGAAGCACGCGAATGCCGAGGACGTTGCCGAACAACTCAACGCGATGTTCTCAGAGCCTGGCACGCCGGCACAGATCACCCGCACCCCGCGCGGGCTTAGCCCCGAGCTTCGCCGGTCCAGCACCGATACCCCCGCCGCACCCGGGCAACAAAACCAACAAAACCAGGGCGGCGACCGGCAACGCAACCCCAACGAGATGGCGTTCTGGTGGTCACAGTCCCGGCCAAACCTCGACGAACAGCCGACCAGTAACCTCATCGGCAAACCCCGGTTCGTCCCGATCAATCGTCGTAACGCCCTGATGATCCTCGCGCCCACCGCCCACATCGAGCCGTTCCGCGAGTTGATCGCCGAGCTTGACCAGCCCGGTGCGCAGGTCGTCCTGCACGCGATCATCACCGAGGTTCAGCACGACGATGAATCCACCCTCGGCGTCCGGATCGCGTCGGACCCCAGCATCCTCAACGACTCAAGGCTATCCGACCAGTCGTTCGGCGGCGGCATCAACACCGACTACTCCCGCGGGATCTTCGGCAACGACGGGATACTCAACGCCAACCTCGACGTCAACGTCCTGATCCAACTGCTGATCAAAAACGTCAACCTCAAGATCCTCAATGAGCCACGCGTCTACACCGCCGACAATCAGGAGGCGCACTTCTTCGATGGTCAGGACGTGCCCGTGGTTATCTCCGATCAATCCAGCCGGGACACGTCCAACACGTTCAACCGATCCTTCGAGTTCCGCTCCGTCGGCACCCGGCTGCACATCCGCCCACACATCACTCAGGAGGGCGACGTTGATATGGAGGTCAACCTCGAGCTGTCACGCATCGTCTCGGGCACCAGCGTCTTTGGAAACTTCATCTTTGATCGCCGAGAGACCACCACCCACGTCACCGTGCAGGACGGGCAGACCGTGGTCATCAGCGGTATCGTCAGGCAGGAAGACTTCAAGGAAGTCCGCAAGCTCCCGCTGCTGGGTGATATCCCACTGATCGGCGGGCTATTCCGCAGCACCGACACCGGCGTCCGTAACCGCGAGGTGATCGCGTTCATCACGCCGCACATCGTTCGGCTTGGAAGTAAAGAGGCGCAGGAGATGAGCGAGAAAAACCGCCAATGGCTGGACCGCATACGCGACACGATCAACACGGATGATGTCCAAGGCCTTGATGGTGATCTATATTCAACACCGGAGGATCGCGGCATAGGAAGCGATCGGCAGGTGGACACTCTGAACCAGGAGCGTGAAGTGGATGACGCGCCGCATACGGGTTCAACACCGGGTGATTTATCGACCGAAGAAGTAGAGCCTCACTCGGATAGCCAGCCCGAATGATGAAGCGTATTTTCATTTCTATTTTGGCAGTTGTGTTGATCGTCGTCACGGGCTGCGGGCGCGCCAAGCCGTGGGTTCAGGCCGGGGCCGAATCTATAGACGTGCCGGGCGATAAATTGACCCGGGAGTTATCAACCGGTGCCGAGGGCACACAAAATCGTTGGACCGGTCACATCACCGCCTACGCCGCTGTCCGTCCGCCTATCCCAAACGCACGCCTGCAACCGCCAGCCGTCTCGCCGGGTGCCCGGTGGATCGCCTATCTGGCCCCGAGCGATTCGGGTGAACACGCCGGCAGTGACGGGTTGATCACGGGCAAAGGACTCAGCGGTGTCTCGCTATGGGTCCGCGCGTTGGATAGGGCTACGGACCCGCGCCCCGTCGCACTGTCCGGCGCGAGTTGGCCCAGTTGGTCGGCCGATGGACGGGTACTTGCGTTCGTTACCTTTGACAAGGGACGCCGAAGCACACTGGGGCTTTATCATGTGCAGACAGGGGAGGTTCAACGAAAGGCGGTCGGCCTGCGCTGCGTATTGATGCCGGCGTTCAATCCCAGCGGCACACGGATCGCTGTGTCTGCGTATGGCGAGGTGCCCGACCAGGCCTTGATTTTCATCATCGATCCCCAGATCGACCAGGCTCAGCCGGGTCCACCGGCGGGTGACGGCGCGCAACTTCTGCCGCGCTGGGTTGACGACCAAACGCTCCTCTTCCTGGAACTTTCCAAAGACTCCGTGCGCCTCAAACGCTGGACGATCGGCGACAACAATTCTGCGGTGATCGCCGAACTGCCAGGCCCCGACTCCATCTTTGATGCCCAACACATGTTCGCGGGTATAGCCGATCCGTTGCGCTCGGATATCGGGGCGTATACCTATTACAACCTGGCCGAAGACCGGATCGAGATGCTGGATTTGGCGACGCTGGGCACCC